>NZ_JBHSFZ010000016.1:0-69718 GCF_042654265.1 Sphingobium tyrosinilyticum
TGATCGAGGAGACGCCGCCGCTACAGATTACACCGAAAGCCGCCTGATCGATGCGGCCCGAGGCCACACCCCAATTACACCACGTTGACGGACGCGACCGCGAGCATCGTCCATCAGCTCAAACTGACCTGGCGTTCGGGCCTTTTGCGGAACCACGGTGGCTCGCGTTAGAATTTTCCGATCACAAACTATGTCGCTGATCCTCATCTTCCCAGCTAGCGGGAATTGACCTCGCCAGCTTTCCGATGGCTAAGCGCGGAAAAAGGCTAGCGTTGCGACCGCGCGCGGAGATCCTGGCGTCAGCAGCGGCTTATTCCTGAAATTCAGGTGCGGTCGGTCGTCTTTGGACGGACCCGTCGTCGCAACTACCGATTGATCTACTGACGTCGGTAGGTTGCCGTCCATCCGGCCACTGTTGCGGCCGGCAGGGACTGCTGGCCCTCGGGGGGTCCGGAAACAGGACCCGATCGGGTTTGCACGCCTGGATGCGGATGAGGGTCGATAAGGCATTGAAATCGACCAACCAATTGACAAGGATATTCTAAGTTAATATCCGATTAAAAATTTTGAATGGGTATGCACATGGAAAACGTCTTATCTCGTGTCAAAGATTCTGACATCGATCAATTTGCGTTTTCAGAGCTGCCTGCTGCGGAAAACTGCGATGATCGGACACTAACTGCGGATGCCTTTGGTTTCTACAAAGATGGACATTTCGACGCGAGTATAATTGCCCGCAGGCGAGGCGATGCGGTGGACGTCATACCCCTGGTCCATCCCGACAGGCAGCGACCAAAATGGAATTTTGTCAAAGCATGGCGCCACTTCAGCCATGTGCGAAAAGACAAAGAACAGACTGATCAAATCATCGGCGTTTTCGACGCGCTACCTTGGCGCGGAGCCGCAGAAGCAGCGATTAATTTTCTTACAAGCCCGCAGGGACAGGCGATCTATCAAAGCGAACCCTATCTCCCCGACATACTCGATGATCATGTTGCCTTGCGCAAAACTCCCAAGGGGAGCTTTGCTCATGCCTATTGCGACTTTATGGAGCGTGAAGGTTTAAGCGCAGCAGGACTTGTCGCGGCTACAGGCAATGATCGCAATGGCCAGCCTTTACTCAAGGATGGGGTGGAATGGTATAATGACCGCTTGCGCGATATCCATGACATTCTCCACATTCTGACGGGATATGAGCGAGATCCCTTGGGTGAGCAGTGCCTGTTGGCCTATTTATTCCATCAACGTCCTAGTCCCGGGCATTTGGCAGTATCTACAGCAGGAACGCTGCTGATGAAAGTTCAGCTCAAGACAAAGGCGCCGATCCTCCGCGCTATTATCGAAGCGCATCGCCACGGCAGGCTTTGCACAAGGATTGTCGAACAATCGATCCGGGGAATACTGCCCATGCCGCTGGCAGAAGTAAGAGAGCGGTTCAACGTGCCAGCACCCTTTTGGTATAAGAAGGTGCATGATGTCTGGAAATCCGAGGGAGTCGATCCCCATGCATTTCTGGCAAAACAATAACAACCTGCATGAATCACAACACGCTGGCTCATTTGCGGCGTCCAATGGTCATGATGCGCCACAGCTGATCGACCAGCCTGTGCTAGTCCACGCAGCAAAGGTGGACGATGAAAAATGTCGTCACCTGCTCGCACCGCCGCCAAGGGAACTTCCGAGCGCCTTTCTTCGGCCCACGATTGCAACTTCGTAGATGCATAGTGAGCGAGGATGTTCGCGCTGAGACTTTGGCGCATTGCATTCCGTCTGTCGGGCAAGTTTGCTGTGGGGGCGCGGAACGGAGGCACTCAGCGCGGACTTCCATCTCGACCCTTGCCGATGCTCAGGAGTAAATCTGGCTACGGTTCTATCCGCTCTATCGATTTTCAGAGCTAAGGCTGGGAACGAGCCGATTTCAGGCCTTGGTTCGTAGGAGCGGAAATAACCGCCTTTAGTTCATATCACCCGTTTAGGGTGGTTTGACGCCGCGCCGAGCAAACCGGTGCTGATCACCGAAATGGCATCGACACAAAGATGATGCCAAGCGCATCCGCTAAACGCCGGCAACGCACCCGGACTGGGAACTTGCCGCGCGAGGGGAATTCCTCTGCTCGGCTATCCTGAGGCGCCGGTAAAATGATGCTTGATCAGGCAGACCTGCAGCCGTCACGCAAAAAAAACTGCGCAGCATCGATATGGGATATCTACGCGTATTGGAGCGTATTCGACGCACAGCAGTGATCTGCATGTCCCAGGCGATTTATTATTCCGCAAAAAAGGACATGTCCTTATTGCTAAGCTTTGCCGATGTGCGTAACATCGAAGAAGGGCGCAAACAATAGCGCGACGGTGGGGAGGTAAGAGCTTGGTTATAACCAAAGAACTCACCGCGGTCTTCGCGCGGGTGCGCCGCTCATGACCCGAACGATTGCGCGCGGCTTTGCCTTTCCGGAAGGGCCACGCTGGCATGAAGGGCGTCTGTGGTTTGCCGACCAACACGGCGGAACCGTGTACGTCCTTGACCCTGATGGTCATGTTTACGAGCATTTCGCTGTGCCAGGCGGGCCGTCGGGCATGGGCTGGCTGCCAGATGGCGCCCTGTTGGTGGTTTCGATGGACGAGCGTCGGCTTTATCGCAGAGGCTCGGATGGGCAATTGGTCATGTATGCCGAATTGGCGGCTATTCACTCCGGGCAGAGTAACGACATGGTCGTTGATCATCGGGGTTGGGCTTACGCGGGCAATGTCGGATTTGATTATTACAGTGGTGAAGCTCCCTGGCCGACATGCATCGCTGCGGTCGCTCCTGATGGGGCAGTTGCGGTAGCGGCGGATCACCTGCATTGCCCAAATGGTAGCGTAATCACTCCAGATTGTCGGACATTCATCGTTGCCGAGACATTCGCGTCTCGCCTGACCGCTTTCGATATCGATGAGGAAGGTCGGCTCTTCAATCGGCGCATATTTGCTGACCTGGGCGGCTATGCACCAGATGGCATCTGCCTTGATGCAGAAGGCTGCGTTTGGGTGGCCGTCGCCCTTGCGAACTCTGTGATACGCGTGCGTGAAGGCGGCGAGATCTTGACGCAAATCCCGATCGAAGCCGCCCGACCCTATGCCTGTATGCTCGGCGGAATGGATGGGCGCGACCTGTTCATCTGCTGCGCTTCAGATCATGATCCAGCAGTGACAGTTAAGGTCAGGAGTGGGCGTATCGATGTTGCTCGCGTCAATGTGGGATCATCCGGAGGATGGCCTTAATTGAATAAGTTTCAAATAAAGTCATGAGGAAGAAGTTGTTATGGCATCTAAATGGTCATTGCGGGCCATATGCTGTAGTGATAAGGATAAAAAAATGCGCAAAAAATAATAAAGAGGGATGGAGGGGCGCCGGAGTGGAAACGCTCTGCCATGCCTGTCGGTGAAGTCAGCGGGCCTAAGGTCGGTATGACGGTAACTGTGCGTTTTCGGCGGCAATATCCTTCCTTTTCTTCCAATATCTAATGGTTCTCGCTCGAAAAGATAAGGAGAGGATGGCATGGGGGCTGAATTCTTAGCGTGTCGACGGCATGCAGGCCGATTGTTATTTACGGGTGTTGCTGCGGGTGCGCTGATCGCGCCTGACGTCGCACTGGCGCAGACTGCGATCGATGAGATTGTCGTCACGGCCACGCGGCGTGAGGAGCGTGCGCAGGACGTTCCAATTGCCATAACCGCGGTTTCAGGTGAAGGGCTGCGGGAGCGTGGCGTCACGAGCCTTCAGGACATGCAGGCATCGGTTCCGTCGTTGGTAATCGCCCCCAATGGTCAGGCATCACGCGATGTCATGTCGCCTTCCATTCGCGGCCAGTCGGCATCGTTTCAGGGATCGCCCGCAGTCGTCGTCTACATGAACGAAGTGCCGCTGCCGTCCGGCTACACGCTCTCGAACCAGGGTGGCCCGGGTAACTTCGTCGACCTTCAGAGCGTGCAGGTCCTGTCGGGTGCACAGGGCACCTTGTTCGGCCGCAATACAACGGGTGGTGCGATCCTGCTCACTCCGGCGAAACCGACAGGTCAGCTTGAAGGCTATATCGGAGGCGGCGTTGGTAACTATAACATGACTGAGCTGGAAGCCATGCTCAACGTTCCAGTTACGGACAAGGTGAGCATCCGCCTGGTCGGCGCAACGCGCGATCGTGACGGTTTTACCTATGACGTCAATTGGCGTAAGGATCGCGACGACACGCACTGGCGCATGGCTCGCTTCGGAATGATGTTGAACCCGACCGAAAATCTCCAGAACTATACGATGGCTTATTACGGCTATTCTCGAACAAATGGCTCGGGCTCGATCGCGAAGGGGTTTAACACGGGATATTTTCAGGCGCTCGACAGTTTTGTGCCGTCTTTTGATTTCTGTCGTTCCGCTGGGAACTGCAATTATTACACCGACCTGATAGCGCAAGCCAACGCTCTTGGTCCCCGCAAGACTGCTCATGGAGTGGATGATTTCGCCAAAACCGTGACTTGGGGGATCACAAACACCACTGACTTCGACGCGACTGACAATATAAAAATTCGCAACATCATCAGCTATGCTCGTTTTAAATCCTATTATTCGAACGATCAGGACGGCACGATTGCTCCGATCTACAACACTGGTACCACGATCGAGAGTCGCCGGTCGCCGCGTGATTACTACAAGCTGTTCACGGAAGAACTGCAGTTGCAGGGCAATGCGCTGGACAACAGGCTCACCTACACCGTGGGCGGATTCTACTTCAAACAGTCTCCGGCAGGTCTGATGGAGTCCTTCTCCATCAACGTTTGCAGTAGAAAGACCGAAGTCGGCTGTGCGCTGGGCACCAGCCAGGTCGGGGTAACCAATGAATCGAAGGCGCTCTACGCGCAAGCGAGCCTCGATCTCGGAGCGTTGGTGCCCGGGCTAGATCGTGTTCGACTGACTGGAGGGTATCGCTATACCTGGGATCATGTAGAGGGCTTTACGGCGTCGTGGTCGGCGATCCCGATCGGCGGGGGCGCCGTCATTAACCTGTGCTCCTGGAAGTCGCAGTTTACTGCGACTCCGCTGACTGATTGCCGGTTTACCGGCAATCTCAAAAGCTCGGCGCCGAACTGGACAGTGGGTATCGATTATCGGCCGAATGACGACCTGATGCTGTATGCTAAGGTGACAAAGGGCTACAAGGCAGGCGGCTTCAACGCCTATGCAGTGTTTCCGAACACCCGGACTTTCGGGCCGGAATACCTCACCGACTATGAAGCGGGCTTCAAGTCGGACTTCGAGGTCGGCGGTATAGCGACCCGCCTCAACGTCAATGGCTTCTATTTGGACTATTCGAACATCCAGCGCGCCGCAGGTGACCGCAACAGCGCCACGGGCGGCAACGGCGCGATCACGCTCAGCACTGCTTCGGCCGTGATCAAGGGTGTGGAAGTAGAGGCGATGATCCGGCCGAGTCGCGAAATCGAGCTGGGCTTGAACTACAGCCACACCTCTTCCCACTACAAGTCGTTCAAGTTCGACTCAAACTCGGGCGTCTGGGACTGCACGGCTCAGTCGATCACTTCGCCTAAGGTTTTTGCCGGGGCAGACATGACCTGCCGCCCGTTGCAATATCTGTCGCCCAACATCCTGTCCGTCTACGGTCGCTTCACCATTCCGACCGCAGAGAAGTTCGGCAACCTTAGCCTGTTCGTTAGCTACAACTGGACGGATGCGCAGGAGACCGCGCCGTTCTCGACAGAGAAATTCCCGGACGGCACCACCAACGAGCCGGGTGTGCGTCTGCCGGCATTCGGCTTGCTCAACGCCACGCTGGACTGGAAGAATGCTCTTGCCAGCGGACTGGACCTGTCACTATTTGCCACCAACCTGACCAACAAGCTCTACGCCATCACCAATACCGGCACTTACCAGACGATCGGTGGCTGGACACAGATGTATGGCGAACCGCGAATGTTCGGCCTGCGCGCGCGTTACAAGTTTGGTGGTTCGGATTAATCATGTGATGACCGGCTCGTAACGGTTTGGGGTCTTTGCCGGAGGAAAAGGAAGGCTCTGCCGTTCACAGGCGGTGGAGTCTTCCTTTCCATTGGCCCTCGCCAAGCGCCTCCGCAGCGGCCTGCGCATCTTCCGCGCCATCAACCGGTCCGGCATACTCGTCGTAAAATGTTGGATCCTCATCCACATGGCCCGATGTCTGGTCGTAAACTGGAGGGATACGGCCCGACGCCGACCAGACCGAACCCCGACGTGAATGATTGTGGACCACAACGCGCAGATTGTGACGACGATGGTGCACGGCCATATGGAGCCCGACGGCCGGCGTGACACTTCAGGCGCCTTCGACGATGCGCCCGTCGCCGTCCATGCGGATAATATCGGATGCGGTCAATTCATCCAGGCAAGTTACCAAGGATTGACGAGAAAGGTGCCATCCGGTTCGGCCAGGGTGATATGCCTGGCAATATGATCGTCATAGTCTTCGCGATGGAGCCCTCGGCACAGCAGCGCAAGTTCCGCGCCGTCAAATCCGGGATCAACGTGTCGCGACCCGGCATCGGAGCCAGTTCTGCGAGTGTAGGGATCCGTCGCCTCGACATTTCCATTTTGGTCTCTCCTAAATCTTTAGCACCATTGGGCCGACGCCTCTGCCGTGTCGGCCAGTTCGACGCACTTGATACCCAGCGCATCACGCGCGGCTTCAGGTGTCAGCCCAAGCACATCTTCATAGCGCATCATGTAGATCGGCGCCGATGCCCGGCCCACCCTTGAACCGCGCTCGACGGCATTTTGGGTGGTCAGCCAGGTCTGCGGATAATGCAGCACAGCGCGCGTGATTATACGCGTCGATCCAAGGATAGAGAAAACCGAGAGTTCCCCGGCAAGCTCAGGGCTCATATGCATGAACAGATTGGTGAGCCGCATATAATAAGGAACCAGTTCGCCGATGAAATCAAATCCCCCTCCGCCAAGAATATGTTCCAGGTCGTGCGTCTGTCCGGCACGAAGCTGGAAATATTCATAGTCGTTACGCGGCGTAAAGGGCGGGACGATATCGACCTGAAGATCATTGTTGGTCAGTTGCGCATAAAAGATGCCACCCACTGTTTCCGGTCCATAATGCTTCAGGTCATCGAGCTGGAAGGTTGAAACATAAGCTTCCTTGAACCAGGCGTCGAGGGAGGCGTTCTTCTCTCGTTCGGCTGCGAAAAGTGCGTTGATATGATCGATGTCTTGCACCTCGCGGAGAATCTGGACGAGCTGGATAGAGTCCGATGGTGTCGGAATATCGGGGCCGTTGCGGCGCAACAGATGCGTGGCCACCCAATCGCGCACGCGCGCATCATTCAGATAGCGGGAGGAACTGACCAGGACGCTACTGTCGGTTGTAACCTTCTCGATCCCCTTCATCAGATAGGAATAATCCGCCATTTCAATTTCCTTTGCCTGAGGGGGGAGTGCCGCCGAGTTCCACCGCCAGCGCGGCCGGCACCGGAATTGGGAAGCGCAGCAGCATTTGCGCCATGCCTTTGGCTGCGGGATCGAGCCGCGTGCTGGCGTTGATCCCGCCAACAAGCGCGTCGTGGATCACGAAATTGAGGGCGTGGAAGCCAGGCGCCGCATAACGATCGACGCGCGGGGCTTCATCTCCGGGTCCGAAGTGGCGGTACCATTCGCTTACCGTATCGGGGCTGAGCGCGGTGTGGAGATAGGGAAGATATTTGGGATGGCGGGCGATGACCGCGACGTTGAACAACTGGCCTTTGTCGCCGCTGCGCGCCCAGGCCAGCTGCACCAGATCAACGGGAACATCGCCGGGGTCGGCGGGGGCGGGCAATGACGCTCTGCTGGCCGGCGCGCGCGCACCGGAAGGAACTCCGGGCGGTA
Source organism: Sphingobium tyrosinilyticum (assembly GCF_042654265.1). Taxonomy (NCBI): domain Bacteria; kingdom Pseudomonadati; phylum Pseudomonadota; class Alphaproteobacteria; order Sphingomonadales; family Sphingobiaceae; genus Sphingobium; species Sphingobium tyrosinilyticum. The sequence continues at coordinate 7,901 of NZ_JBHSFZ010000016.1, forward strand.
CTGGCACTTCCTCGGAGGCGCCACCGAAGGTTACCCGCGCTGTCACCGTTCGCTTGTCCAGGAGGAATAGAAATATACCCGTCATCGGCAAGACGTTCGTGGCAAGATTGATCGAGGTGCCGACGGACATTCCCGAAATACCGGCCCATTGTTCACGTGCGAAAATCTGGGCGCCTTGAGCGTCGGGATGATCGGCCACAAGTTTGCAGATCAGCTCTCGCGTCTCGACCTGCTGGCGGTGCGCGCCGAAGCTGGCTTCGCCGCCGATCATCACCATGTCCGTCAGAGAGAAGTCTGGCATATTGCGCGACCGCAGCAGTGCGCGCGCTCTGGCGAACAACGCCTCACCCTGCCGCTTCGCCTTTTCGACGGCGTCCTCGCCAATGATCGGCTGATAGGCGATGCAGCGCCACCCCCCGTCGAAGGTGACGCAGACCTTATAACTGTCGGTCGGCGGTCGCCCTCGCGCCCCGGTTACGCGCACCCGATCCTTGCCGATCTGTTCCAGTTTGACATTGCCGAAGTCGCAGCGCACGTCGGCCACGATATAGTCAGCCGGGTCGCTGACCTCGTAAAGCAACTGCTCGGCAACCGTGCCGATTGACACTAGCCCGCCCGTGCCTTCAGGCTTGGTGATCACCACGCTGCCATCCGCCTGGCACTCGCCGATAGGGAAGCCGATATTCGCCCAGTCGGGCACATCGCGCCAGTCGGTGAAGGTCCCTCCCGTGATCTGTGCGCCGCATTCTAGCAGGTGACCGGCGAGCGTGCCCGCCGCCAGGAGGTCGAAATCGCTCGGTCTCCAGCCAAATTCATGTATCAAAGGTCCGAGCACTACCGCACTATCGACCACGCGGCCGGTCACGACGATGTCCGCCCCCTTCGCAAGCGCCGCGGCGATCGGGAAAGCGCCTAGATAAGCGTTGGCGCTGATGACGTTCTCGGGGAACGGGGCTCCGGTGAACATGTCACGGTGGCCGGCTGCCCGCAGTTCCTCGATGCACGGACGCAGATCATCGCCATCGACATAAGCCACCGTCAGCGACAGATCCGCTTCGCCGATCATCCGTTCGAGCGCTGCGGCGAGCCCTGCGGGATTGACCCCGCCGGCATTGGCAACGACCTTCAGCCCTTGGGCGGCAATCTCGTGCAGATAAGGGCCGACATGAACCGTCAGGAAATCGGTACCATAGCCCGCTTGGGGGTCAGCAGCCTGCATTCTGCCGAAAATACCCATCGACCCTTCAGCGAGGTAGTCGAAGATGAGATAGTCGAGTCGTCCGCCGGCCAGCAATTGCGGTACCGAGAGCGCGGTGTCGGAGAAGGATGCCGTCGCTCCACCGATGCGTACAACTCTATTTGCGCCAGCAACCGCCATTTCTCATCCGCTCCTTCGTTTATAGGAGCATTGTTAACGGTTTCTCTGGCAGCAAACTGTCACCCAAGTTACTATGCTGCGATGAAAAATGAAAAGCGAAATTCGGCGCTTCTTGTGTTGCGCAAGGCGGAGTGGCTGAAGGACTATCCGGCAGAACTAGCCGAGAGCCTCGTTTCAGAAGGCGCACTCGTGCGGCTCAACGTCGGAGAATGGGCTCAGGCCGAAGGCGATGATCGAAGCGGTCTGTTCGTGGTGGTCGAGGGCGTGCTTTATTCCTATTGCGCGTCGCGAGGTGACCGGGAAGTGATGATCGGTCTTGCTGAGGCAGGATCAGTGCTCGGCCATGCCACACGGTTTAGTGGCGGACCACGACTTGTTACAGCCGTCTGCGTGGAACCATGCGTCTTGTTAGAGATATCGGAAGTCGCGCTGGATCGGGTGGCAGAACGCCGGCCCGAAATCTGGCGAGCCATCGCCGGTTTTGCTTACGAGAATATGCGCAGCGCCGTTCGTATGGCTGCTGAAGTGATTTCGCTCCGCCCGCGCGAGCGCATCGCCGCTCGCCTGCTGGCCGCCGGCGAGGGCCATCGCAAAGCTATGGAGGAGCCAATGCCGACCATCCGGCTCAGCCAGGAATTGCTGGGTGAAATGACCGGCCTCACCCGCAAGACTGTGAATGTCCATTTGTCCGCGTTCGAGCGAGAGGGGCTGATCAAAGTCGGCTATGGCCGGATCAAGCTATGCGATCTTGCGCGCCTACGGACCGTCGCTAACGGCTAGGTTTCGCGCGCAACTGTGTTGATGCCGATCCTTCTCGTTCGCTCCAGATGGCATTTTGCGGCAGGCTGGGCCGACGGAACGGCATTTTAGATGAGCCGGGCGCATCAAAATGCGATGCAGGGACGCTGTAGACTGTTCCGTCACTGTGGGGCTATCCCCTTCTGGAGCGTTCGTGGCGCTGGAGCAAGAAGCCTGCTGGACACGCGTTGCACCCATTTCCTCACCCGAAGAGCCGCTCGTCCCACCAGACTGGCTCGGGCAAGTCATGCGTGATGCCCGCCGCATCGGGGTGATGCGGGTTGATTAAAATGTTGCGCTCGGCCCGAGCGGCAATAGATGGAACGAGCAGGATCGCGCTGCGCCGATCCTGGAACCACGCCAGACCGAATGCCTTGCACAGGCTTTCATCCTTGCCGTCCCAGCCGGGGTGGGCGGCCGGCTGGAAAATCTCATAACGGATGCCGTTGGGAATGGTGATCCGGATATAATGCTGATTGGGGGGTAGCACGTTGTTGGCATGCACCAGCTTTTCCAGCATCGCAGTCGAATAATGTTCCGACGTGTAGATGATCGGGCAGGCGGGCGAGTTCCAGCGGCCCGGGTAGAGGCGCGCGCCTTCGCTATGGTAGATCGGGTGAACGCCGTTGGGATCCCCGATGCGATAAGCCGTCAAAACCCGATCCGTGATGCCACCCTTCATACCCCTCCGCCATAGGCTGCGCGGCCAAGGAGATTGATGACCAGGTCCGCGCCCGGACTGGTCGCCAGGGCCACGTCTAGCGGCGCTTTGCCGTCGAGCATGGCATGCGGCCTGTTCAGGAATTCACGTGCGCGCTCCGGCTCCTTGTAGATATCAAGGGCAAAGCTGAAAACCTTGGCCAGGCGGGCCAATCGGTCGCCTTCCTCGCTTGTCAGCCGCTTCGAGGAAGACTTGCGGCGACGTTCGAGCGTCGCCTTTGGGATGAGCCGAAATTTGAACCGCGCATCTCCCGGCGCCACGCTGTCAGCCAGATGATCCAGTGCAGTGACGGGAAGTCCCCTCTCGATGGAAGAGGGGAGGGCCAGACGCGACGCCGGCAGCCCGGCCTTAACGCCCAGCAAGGCTTCTACGGAATGGGATTGCGCGGCCATGTCTACTCCTGTCTCAAGTGAGGTGTATATATGCCTCATATGGGGCTTGCGTAAGCGGGGGAAGAAAGGATTGGCGCGCCGAGGTTTTTGCAAACCGAGGGCCGATGCCGCGTGATGGCGGCTATCTTCGAGCGCCTTCCCGGCAAACGGCGGGTCCGCTTTCCACGCAAGTAGGACGTCCGGGCGCTCCATGAGCGACGCTTGACTCCCGCGGTTACGCCTCTCACCTTTCGGGCATGTGCAACCGAGCTCAACGCGGCGACATCCAGAATGAGCTGACCCTGTTTGGCGCCAAGAAAGGCGCGCGTTTCAATGAGGGGCCGCTTCAGATCCACCCTGCGCAGCCGGGAACCGTTATTCGCCTGCAGGATGGCGAGCGCGTGCTCGAGCAGATGACATGAGGCTTTCCCCTCGCGCAGAAGAGCAAGAAGTTGATGATCGACACATGCGCGCAGGAACGAGAGATGCAGCTGTTCTTGGAGTGGACAGTCATTCGAAACTGCGTCGCCATGATCCTGAAAGGCAACGGCAGAACGGCAGCCCACTAGCAGCCCGCCTTCCGCTCCGGATTAACCCGATAGGACAAGCAGCGGACCTTTCCGTCGCGGCGCCCGTTACAAGTCCTCCACTCACAGGAGGATGCCATGAGCACCGATAGCACAATCAGCACCCTGAACGGCCTGATCAAGACGACCCTCGACAGCATGAAGGGTTTCAAGGATGCGGCCGAAGACGCTGAGAGCACCCAATTTTCAACGATGTTCGCCGACTTCGCGCGGGAACGAAGTGAGGTTGCGACGGCCCTGCAAGCGGAGGTTAGGCGCCTCGGCGGCAATCCGGAGGATGACAGCAGTTTTCTGGCTGCCGCTCACCGCAGCTTCATGGACCTGAAGGCGGCGTTCACAGGCAAGGATGACAAGGCGATCATCCAGGAAGTCGAACGCGGCGAGGATTACATCAAGGGTAAATTCCAGGCCGCTCTAAACGATGATGATCTTGATCCATCATCTCGCACGGTCGTCGAGCGCGCTTTTCAGTCAGTAAAGGCGGGTCACGATCGCGCCAGCGCACTGAAGCACAGCATGCCCTGAGCGCGCGAGGGTCGCTCGACTAGAGGGCGACCCTGCCGCGGGCGAATAGACAGACAGCGCCTTTACTGTTGTCACGCGTTCGCCCTACGAAGAACATCGTCAAGCACCGCCTTATGCAGCGGTTCATCAAAGCTACACCCCGCCTCAAATCCTGGTACCCAGGCGACTTTAGCCCAGCGTGCCCCAAGGCCCGGCAGCGTAAGTGAGATGTCGCTGCCAGAGGTAAACTTCATATGTGTTCGGATACGGAAACCCGTGAGTGAAGATCGGACACAGTGGAGGAAGATGATGGCTCCATTCTGCGACGCAGCTTCACCTGCGCCGTGATCCCGTGTCGGACTGCCCGACGTTCATCCTCTTCCATGTAACGCGCCCCTTTGTTTCTCACATATTTCCTAGGCACCGAGCTCACGCCACAACGCAGGACGCGCTCAAGGGTCATTCACCGGCAGCAGTTCATGCTCCTCCTCCGCGTGGTACACGACATCTCCTAAGCGCCTCATGTCCACGAGTTGGCCGCACGTTGGGCAGGCATAGAAATGCTCTGCCTCATCCTCCGGCGCGGAATAAACGGGAAGGCACTTGTTCAGATCTTCGCGGGTTTTCTCATCGATCATAGCAGCTCCAGTACAGTCGCATGGCGCAGCGTCTCTTCGCCGCGCAGGTGGCGCACCCGAGCGTGCATGACTGGCTCTAGCCAGCGTGCAGCTTTCCGCTTTCCTGCCTCGACCGCTGGTGTTGAGCGCTGCAGCCGTTCGGCCGCGGCCCAGAAGCGATCGCGATCCTTTGCCGTAAGCGTGAGCATAGCGCTGCCAGCATATTCCAAGCCGTGCAGCGTCTCGCGCGCACAAAGGGCTATCGTGGGACCCAACCCCTGCTCAGTTCCCACGATCACGAACTGCCCAACCGTAAACGCCTTGATCTTCAGCCATGACGTCGAATAGCCGGCGCGGTATCGGCTATCCGCTAATTTGGAGACGATCCCCTCGAGCCCGAGTTGCTCAGCTTTGTGGAAAAACTCGGCTCCGTGCCCCACGATATGGTCGCTGAACTGGATCGGAAAGGCAGCGTCATGCTCACCGATCATATCGCGCAGCCGCGCGCGTCTATCGGTCAGCGGCTCCCGACGGATGTCTTGGCTCTCCAACATCATCAGGTCGAAAGCATAGAAGACGAGGCGTTCGGGATGTGACGTGATGGTCCGGCGAACGGCATGGAAGTCGGACAAGCCTGCTTCGCCCTGGACGATCACCTCGCCATCGAGCAGCGCCGGGCTCCCGCGCAGGCTCTGCGCCGCTTCTAGGATCAAGCGGTACTTGTCGCTCCAGTCGTGGCCGTTGCGGGTGTAAGCCCGGCCGTTATCGCCATCGAGCAACAACTCAGTCCGGTAGCCGTCATATTTGATCTCGTGGAGCCACTGATCCCCCTCCGGCGCGTCGTGAACAAGCGTCGGCTGCATAGTCGGGACAAAGCCCAGATGGGGAACCATCGTCTGCAGCATAAGTCCGCGACTCCTGCCGTTCGAGTCGGGTTCCTGCACGCTGGTAGATTTACTGAGGAAACTTGCGGTGCCTCAGCGGGGGGGGGCGAGGCACCGCAAGCACGGCACCAAAGGCCCCTCTCCATGAGGAGACGGGGCGAGTTTGGGTCGCAATGCAGGTGAAACCTGCAAGGGAATAAACATCTCGCCGAGCGAATGTTGCGGCATAATCCCATTGCGCAGCCCTTGGGCGAATAGGGGTTATAGGCCAAGTCGGATGTGAGAAGTCCCGCAGAGTTGCGGTGGGTGAAGGCCCCAACATTACAATCGGTTAATGAAACTGTTTGCTGATCGAGCCGTTGCTTTGCGCATATGATAAATTTCGAGGTGAACCTATGCGGACGGCAGCATTCAATGAAGAAGGAACCCGATTCCGGTTAGCCTACATCCCGCTCTACAGAGATGAAGAAATAAATCATTGCTCGGGATGTGGAAGGGATAATTGGATCATCGGCCGCATGACTGCAGAATGTGGTTTCTGCGGGACCGCCGCGCTCCTCGAGCGGTTCAACACTTGGAGCGCGGCGCCTCGCTTCGAATGCCGTGACTACCAGGCCAGTGAATTGCCGGAGCATCTCAGGCCTGTCGTTTGATGATCGGCCCGTCGGAAGGCAGCCGCGCTAGCATGGCCATCGTAGCACTTGGGCCAGGGCCTTTTCCGTCTGGCACCATCATTTCAGGAAAGGGAACGATAGCGAAAATCGCGGCCGCTACTTAGAAGGAGAAAACATAAATGGCAGACAATAAAAGCAAACGGGATGGCGCTGATCGAAGCCGGGTTGCCGGAGGTGAAGGCTACGAGGTAAGCTATTTCGCCCGTAAGCACGGCATCACGTCCGATCAGGCGCGTGATATCATCAGAAAGGTCGGTAATGACCGGGGAAAACTGAATGCAGCGGCAGAAAAGCTGAAGGGTAAATGACTGTGCATCCTTCGATCGATGCGCTCCTCTAAAAGGGCGTGCGGTAGCCCCTGCTATCCAGTTCGACGGCACCTGTGGCAAGCGCGGTCTCGACACAGGGCTAAATCTGACGGCTAGCAGGTGATGCACCTGATTGCCGAGCTGGGGTTGATGCCGGCGGGCTGAGTCGGAATTGAAGGGGACGGAAGTCGATATTGTGACGTGCTGCTGGTCGGGAAGAACGGCGAAGACGTAATTTCCTCGGCCGTGAACACGTTAACAAGCTGACCAGGCGTGATGACCGCAGAGCGTCCGGTGATGATGGCCGCGCCAAGAAGTGCGCCAGTGGTGTTTCCGCGGCCCTCCTGACGAACTGAACCCCGTAGCTTCCACTCCCGGCCACCAGACCTGACGGAATTGAAGCTAAGCTCGAACTTGGCTGACTTCCCCACAATTCCCTTGCCAGTACGCCAAGTGACAGTGGCCTTCACGGGTGACCCGCGCCTGATCATTACAGCACCATCCTCGATGACGTCGTTCACGACCATGAAGTTGCGCACCTCACCGACCTTCATACTATTGAGGTGATTTCTTCTGTCGGCGTTACGACGACCAAAGTGTTGATGGGGATGACGACGGCTGAGGCGCCACTGACCTGCATGGGGGATAGCTGGGCAGCAAGCGGGACGCTAAAGATGAAGAGCCCGACTGCTAATGTGTTTCGCAGAATGTGCATCTGAAAGATTCCCCTGCCGAAAATGACTCGTTTGCTATCACTGGCAAAGGTGACGGATGAATGTGGATGCGCGCAATATACCTCAAGTGATACTCCATGATGCAATTTTGGATTTTATGCTGTGGCTGACGCATCCCGACAGAAGCAGGTAACAATTGGGTGAGAAATAAACGATAGTACCGCCAGCGGAAGGACATCCATGCGGTACACGGTTTTATCATCAATAATCTTCAGCGGATTGACCGGCCTTGGAGCTGCTGAGGCCCATCCTGGCGGCTTGAACGCTGAAGGATGTCATAACAACCGGAAGACGGGCGAGTATCATTGTCACAGGGGAACAACGGCCTCATCTTCAACCAGACAACGCAGCTTCCTCACTGGGAGTGGGGGGGTGCTTTTCGGAATTGCGCTGCCGCACGTGCGGCCGGCGCCGCGCCAATCATGGCTGGGCAACCTGGTTACGGGGCTCACCTGGATCGGGATGGAGATGGAGTTGCTTGTGAACCGTACCGCGGGCGGTGAAAAATTTTGTCGCGTGACAGCGCGGTCCAATACGTCAATATCAATGGCATGGGGATGATTTCGACTTCCGCACGACCATGCGTAACCGGCCGGTACGGCGGTGGCGCAACAAGGTTGTGCAGTTTCGGCGTCTAACACGGCGGCACCAGCCGCAGTTTCGTAAGATCAGCTTGCTTCCGCTGGTCGTATGCGGCCTCATCATCGGCAGCGCCATCGGATGGGCAGCACTCCAGCATGGCGACAGGCTGCTAAGTTGGCCGGCAGCAGCTTGAGAAAACGACGATCAAGGCGTCGGTTGCGTTAGTCCAAGGGTAGTAGATGGCGATACTCTGCGCTGCGGCTCGACCCGCATCCGGCTATCATCGATCGACACGCCGAAGATGCCGGGTCATTGCCGACCCGGCCGCGAGTGCACACCCGGTGACCCTTATGCCAGCACAGGCAGTTTGCGGTCGCTTGTTAGCGGTCACGCAGTGGAATGTCGGCAGGTCGACACGGACCATTAGTCCGCACGGTTGCCCGATGTTCGGTGCAGGGCGAGGATTTGTCGTGCGCGCAGGTTGAGGTGGCTCTGCCGTGGAGCGGTATGGTCTCTTAGTTTGCTGAGATTAGCGCGCAACCGCGGGTTAATCTGACGGGCGCATCGGCTCTCCACGTGGCGGTGGCGCGCGCTCGGGCGTCCGGGACGCTGGATCGGGCGCCTCAATGCTCGAGTAAACGACAAAGCCGAGAATTGTGATCATACACAGAATTATAGCCACCAGCAGTAGCCAGAAGCTGGCACGCCGCCGAACGTCGTTCATGACGTGCAACTGTACGGATAACCCCGCTGAGGTGGTATGTGTTTCAGCTTTTGAAGCAGGTCATCAAATGCGCCGTCTGCCGTCACAGGAAACTGCCGCCTCAATGAACGACGCAGTACATCGATTACGCGATTGCTGAGCATGTCAGTGGTAGCCGGTCGACCAGTCATTTCCATTCTCCTCAACAGCGAACCGTCATCGTCGTCGGAAGTGCCCAGGATTCCACCTGCGACATAAGTTTTGCGACGAATGTCCTCATTGGGCCGTGCCACATCCTGTCAATTTAGTTCGCTTATGTGGAACGCCGTGGCCACCCCTTCCGTTTTCCACGCTCCACACTCATGCCAGGAGAATAGAATGACGAAGATCGCATCAGCCATTTTCGATAGCCATACCGAGGCCGAGCGCGCCGTCTCTGAACTGCGGTCAGCTGGCGTGAGTGACAGCGCGCTTTCTGTTATCGCTCAACATAACGGCGAAATTACCACACGCGGCGGCGACGGCGACGTCACGGACGATGACCACCGTAATTTGCTCCGCGGCATCTTAGGCGGTGGTGCATTAGGTGCCGGTCTAGGCGTTGCAGCTCTGGCGATCCCTGGAGTGGGACCCCTTGTAGCAGCTGGCGCCATCGCCGCATCCGCTGTCCCAGGAGCAATGGCGATCGGGGCTGCCGCAGGAGCCGCCGCGGGTACCCTAAATGAGACGCTTAAGCAGCACGGCGTCGATGATGAAGACGCGACCTACTACGATGAGCGCATCAAGAGCGGCAGTGTATTTGTCTCTGTCGATTCAGCAGGGTCATCAATTGCCTCAGACACTGCACGCGAGATCCTGTACCGCAACGGTGGCCATAGTTCGTCGAGCGGCAGGACCACGGGCCCAATCTGAGTATTTTCCGGGAACATCGGTTCTATCCAGCCGATCTTGTCGCGCCGGATATTTCTACCCGCCCCCAAGCACGCGTCCGGCACGACGAGGCCCGCTCCTGCTCAATGGGGCGGGCCTTTCGCTCAGGCTGCCTTATCGGGCGGGATCGGCTACACGGACAGATATTTGAGATAGCGAATAGAACATCAGGGACATAGTAGCCGACCGCCTCTTACGGACGCTGGCGAAGCGGCACAAAATCGGCCTGACCGAGGCCGTAAAGCTTGCCGTCCGCCATGAACTTGCGCGGGAGGACGAAGCGATCCCGCTGGACGTTCGTATCAAGGCGCTACGCACCGAGGTGCTTCGGCGGCCGTCGACTGGGCATGCCGCGGACAAGGCTCTTTGACGAAATGTCCGGGGACCTTTGATGTTTCTCGACGCTTCGGCCATCGTTGCAATGCTCACCGAAGAGGGATGGCGACAGGCTCGCGCGCAAGATCGCCGCGTCGTCGGCGCGATGCACGTCTGCGATCGCCATATTCCAGACCGTCGCGGCGGTCGCGCGCAAGAACAGCTACAGCGTCGATGAAGCAAGGGCGATTGTTGCCCGTTTCTTGTCGCTTGCGGAGGTGACGCTGGTTCCGGTCGACGAGCCGGTCGGCCAAGCCGCTCGCCTTGCGTTCGAACGCTACGGAAAAGGGCGGCATCCCGCTAGTCTCAATATGGGCGATTGATCGAAGCGGGACGTCTGCCCAATGGCGAACCCGATCTCTTCTTCCGGGGCTTCCTGGCGCGGGTTGTCCGAAGGACACCCGAGGTGCTGGTCAAAGTCACCGGACGCAATGAGGGCGCCGAGCATCTAGGTGCTCATCTCGCCTATATCGGGCGGCACGGCGAGGTTTCTGTCGAGACGCGGGATGAGGAGGGATCGCCGACAAGCTCGAACTTGAAGGTTCGATCCGGGCCGGGAAGATCCTCGCCCCCCGATCAAAGGCGATAGCGGAACGCAGCTTAGGATTGCCGCATTGCGCCGGCGGTCATCAGGCGGCATATGCCGCCAGCGATGGATGAGAATATGACCGCGATGATTCTGCGCGTTATCGAGCGCGCCCCGCAATGGCTGCGCCATGATCTAGAATCGAAAGATGACAGCGTGCGCCGGCGCGCTGAAGAGACCTTGGCAGCTATGATCGCTGACGCGCTTGATAACGGCTCTGCCGCAGAAGCTGACTGAAACGCATGTTTGCGCACGTACTAAGAGCATCGACATGAAAAACGGCCCGACTATCCGGGGACAGTCGGGCCAGTAGAAGTCTCTCAGCATTTAGCCGGAGCCTTCGGGTCGCGCGACTCCTATAGCGGAACTGAGCGGCGAGCCGAACAGGATTAACTATCGTTCAGGTTAAGTTTCTCGGAGCGTGAGGGGTAAAGGGCAGCGGTTGGTGCTGCGTTGAGGATCGCTATATCGATATGGGGCGCACGCTGCCGGCGCTGGACTGCGGTGCAATCCTGACCGGTTCGGGCCGTGGTGGAACCTGTTCGATGCCATGGACATGTATATACGCCAGTGGCGCATATACACCTCAGGCAGGGCCAACTTGCAGACCGTCGTAGAACTGGCGAATTTCTGCGGCAGGCCAAAGCGATCATGTCTGATGAGGATCGCTCTGCGCTCGTGGATTATATCGCCGCCAACCCTGAGGCGGGTATCTCGTTGGACGGTGGCCTTCGCAAGGTGCGCATCGCTCGCGAGGGCGGCGGCAAAAGCGGCAGCTGGGTTTGAGTGAAGCGCTCGCGTTTGCGGAAGGTAAGGAAGCCGAAGCGCGCATCCATCAGCTGGAAGTGCCCGCCGTCGGTGTCGCGCGATCCGCGCCAGCACCGGCCTCTCACGAGGCGCGTTCGCGCGCAGCTTTGGCGTTGCCAAGGGCACGCTGCTCAACTGGGAGCATGGCCGCCGACGTCCCAGGGGCCCGGCACAGGTGCTACTCGCGATGATCGCCAAGAAGCCTTCGCTGGTGAGAGAGTAGCTGCGTTAGTCACCCGATTCCGGCGACAAAGACGACATCTACGGTCCGGACACCGATCCCCGAAATCTGCCCGACGTTGAGCTATTTCTGGAAATGAACCGACCGGCCAGCTTTGGAACTAAGCTGTCCATCAGGAACAGTCCGCCTTCCAGAATGTTTAGATCTCGTAACTGTGATTGGAGATGGGTGATGTTGTGGACACTGCTGCTCATTCTGCTCGTTCTTTGGGTGCTTGGTGCCTTCGTGGTGCCCGTTGGCGGCGGGTTGATCCATCTGCTCCTGGTTGTGGCGGCTATCGTGCTCATTTATCAATTGGTCGCGGGGCGTCGGGTCTAAAGACGATAGGGGCAAAGTCAGCCCGGAACGATAGCGACTGGCATTGGGACATGTACGAACATGACGTAATCGGGAGCACCGGCCGCGGGCCAGGGACACGAGATTACTGGAAGGTTGGTGCCCCCGATAAGATGAAGATCGGGCTCAGGATTTAGGACCGGGCCCAGCATCAGACGGAGGACAACCATGGATCAGTATATCTGACTGGACGTTTCTCTGAAAGACACTTCGATATCGCTTCGTCAGGATGGGAGGCGCGTTTGGCGCGGCAAGTGCGCGTCCGATCCCAAACTGCTTGCCGAAGCGATCCGCAAACGCGCGCCGAATGCAAAGCGTGGTGCTTGAGACCGGACCGTTGTCGGTTTGGTTTTATCATGCGCTTACTGCAGAGGGCTTACCTGCCATCTGTATAGACGCGCGCCATGCAAAGGCCGCCCTCGATATGACCACCAACAAGACCGATGCAAATGACGCCGATGGCCTGGCGCATTTGGCTGAGGTGGGCTTTTATCGGGAGGTGCGCGTCAAAGGCTTCGACAGCTCGACCAGCGGGAGGCAGGGCTTGGCGGGCCGACATTGAACAGTGTCGTCTCGGCGCTGTGGTTCTACTACCCGCATTACGATCGATCGTCCGGACCTGACCCGCAAGCTCTTCCGGGTAAAGCATCCCCGGTCATTGGACGGCGAACTTTGCCGACCGGGCGCATGTTCGCCAACCTTTATCGTGATCTACTTGTCGTTCTGCTACGCTGGCGTCCAATGTCCGGGAAGGAACCGTTGCCTCAACACTTTGCTGCTTTGCCCTTGCACCAAGGAGTGGGGACGGTAGCCCAGCAAAGAACGCCGATTCAGGCACACCTCAATATCATCAGCTAGAGAAACCCCCATCGTTGCGCCGTCCGCGCAGCCGGGATCAAAATGTGGCGAATCAGCACCTCATATTTGCGGTTGAACGACACTGGCTCGGGCCGCTCGACCGGGAAGGGCAGGCTCGCTATGTCGTCGCGCGCCAGTCCGCTGGCAAGAATCTTGCCCATCAGGGGCGCCATGACATTGCCCCAGGCGTTGAAATACATCAGCCCGAAAATGCCTTTGCCAAGCTCAAACACGCCGGGGAACTGCGCCTTCCGCAAGGCAACCCGGCCCGTCCAATAATCCTCCATCTCGATCCTCATGCCGCGCGTTCCCGGCCAGATGCGATGCAGCCAGCGCAACTGTGACTGAAAATGCCATGACGCATCATGCGCGCCGCCGACCCGCGGGATCGATGAGAGGATGAGCCGGCCATGGCGATCACGAACCATCGGATTGAGATCGATCGGCGCCTGCGCGAAAGTGCCGCCGCCCGGGAGAATATGGTCAAGCGCCCCTGCCGGTAGCGGCCTGGTGGTGAGGGCATAGGCGGTCAGCGGATAAAAAGCTTTTCGGAACGTGGGTTCGACCCCTGTTGGATAGGCATTGGTGCAGAACACGATGCGCTCCGCCAGCACGCTGCCGGTCCGCGTGCGGATGCGCCAGCGCTCGCCGGCCCGCTCCAGCGCCAGCGCCTCGCTATCGCCATGAATACGCGCCCCGAGCCGCGCGGCTACTGCAACCATGCCATTGGTGAAGAGATAGGGATTGATACGGCCGCCATCTTCGAACAGCACGCCGTAAGGATAGGCGGCCGATCCGATACGGGCCTTCATGTCATTCCCTGACATGCGGACCAGCTTTTGCAGGCCATAGTCTTCCAGATAGGAAAATTCCCGCAGAAATCCTTTAAAGGTCCGCCGGGTCTTCATCCCGTTGATATATCCGGAGCGGACGGCATCGCAGTCGATCGCGTAGCGGGTAGCCAGATCGAAGGGGATGGTGTGATGTTCGCGGAATAGGTCCAGAAATCGCCGGCCCTCGTCCGAAAAACGACGGAACACGCGCATGTCGCGCAGGATCGGAAGGACGTGCCCTGCGTTGCGGCCCGATGCTCCCCAGCCGGGCTGGCGTGCCTCCAGCACGGTGACTGAAATACCCGCTTCCGCCAGATGCAGCGCGAGGGATGACCCTGCAAGGCCAGCGCCGATGACAGCGACATCGGTGGAAACCGTTTCCGTCAGCGCGGGCCAGTTGGGCGCGAGACCTTGCGGCTTGGTCCAGCCACTGGCGGATATCGGAATCTCGCCCCGTTCGAAGACGGCTCTGTTCTGCATCTACTCAATCTCCAGCGAAAATTCTGTCAGTTGGCGCGTGCTGCCTTGGCGCCACGAACGGGTCACTGCGGCAGAAAAGCGAGGCGAAGCCCGCGAGCAGGGTCAGCAAGCCAAAGCAGAAGACCGGTAAGGCATAGCTCCCGCTCGCCTCAAAGGCCCACCCGACCGCTACCGGCGCCAGTGCGCCGACAAAGCCGTTAATGGTGAAGATGATCCCCAACATCGCGGGATAGGCGCGCTGGCCGATCATTTCGGTCAGCAGCATGGATCCCGCCTGTGCCGGCAAACCGGCCACGCTACCCCAGAGCATGATGAAAAGCGCGATCGCAGTCCGGCCCTGCCACAGAGGATCGCCGCCGGCCCCCAGCAAGGCTAGCGTGCCTGCTGCCTGCAAGGCGAGGATGACGGGCAGGAGGATGCGGGCGCTGATCCGGTCGGAGGCCATCCCGCCGATCAGGAGTCCCGGCAGGCTCATGAAATTGGCGACGCTATAGACGGTGACCGCGTCCGCATGATCGAAGCCGCTGTGCCGAAGATAGGCGATCAGGTTGAAAAGAATGGCATTCAAGGACAATTGGCTGATCGTGAGAACGATGGCCAGCAACCAGTAGCCGGGCTTCCTCAGGGCCTGTTCTCTTGTCAGGCCGAGGTCCTCCGCACCGTCTCCATCGGAGGGGCCGCATCGGGTGCACGGAAGGACATACACTAGCCCTGTACATATCAAGCCCGCCGCCGCGCCGATGGTCCAGAATGTCTCGCGCCAGCCCAATGCCGCGATCAGCCGCCCGCTGATCATCGGCATGGTTGCACTGGCAAGCGCACAACCGCCTATGAAGAGCGCAATGGCCAGCCCCCTGTGCCGGTGGAAGCTCTGCGAGATGACCGCGATGCCGGGGACGATCGTGGCCATGCCGACGCCCAAGCCCGCCAGCGCCATCGCCGCCATGAAGGACGCCAAAGTCCAGGTGAAGCCTGCCGTGACCCAGCCGCAAACCGCCGTGCCAACCCCAAAGGCGAACAGCCTCCTGACGCCGACTGCCCGCATCGTCCGGCCAGCGCAAAGATTGCCCGCGCTCATGCCGAGCAGCAGCGCCACCGGCCCGGCGCCCATTTCAGCTTCGCCCCAGAGGAAAAGGGGCTGCATGACGGACATATAGACGGTGAGCGACGTCAGCATGCCACCAATCAGGAGGAAGGCGATGACGGACAGAACCACCATCACCCCCCACGGATCGGAGCCAAGGGAGGCATTGCCTTTGCCGTACTTCACCATGTATTTCCTTCATTCCGATTGCTTGTGGCATCGGGCGATTTGCTCTTGAATCTGCTGGCCGCGGCTCGATATGAGGGCGCATGACGCGCGGCAGCATTCGCCCTGGTGGGCGCACGGAAAGGGTCAGGCAGACGGTTGCCGCCACCGTCTTGCAGTTCATCAAGAACGGCGAGACCGAGTTCACGATGCAGGACGTCGCGGAGCAGGCGGGCATTGCGCGCTCGACCCTTTACGCCCGCTGGCCGACGCGCGAAGCGTTGATCGTCGAAGCGCTGACGGCGCATAATGCGACCTTCCGGGTGAAGCCGCGTGCCGACTGGCGCGAGCATCTGCATGTCATTGCCATCGCCTTTCGCGACTTTTCGGTGCGCCCTGACGAAATCGCCATCAATGGCTTGATCGCCCATCTCGGCTCCGGCTTCGTGAATGAGGAAACGCTGCGCCAGTGGCGCGCGATCTCCGAAGAGATGGTCGGCCCGCTCGATGTCGCCCAACAAGAGGGAAAGATCCGTGCGGAAGTGAACACGCTGATGGTTATCACGACCCTGTTCACTTCGATCGCGGGCCTGATCGTGATCGCCAAGGACCAGCCGTCCGATGCCTATGTGCGTCAACTTGTCGACCTGCTGATTGCCGGTTGCGAAGCGCGAGGGGACCGCGATGAGCGCGGCCCCATCCCGGTTAGCGTCAATAGCTGAGCTTTGCGTCTACGCCGAAAGTGCGCTTCTTCTTAAAGGAGGCGCTGCCATAGCCAAGACTGCCGAAGTCGATACCGAAATCGATATTGCGGTCGTTGGTCAGATTGTCGCCCCAGAAGCCCAGGTCCAGCTTGCCGCCGCCGACTGCGACATCGCTCAGCGAGATGCGGGCGCGCAGATTATGGTCCGGGCGTGAGCGGATATCGCGATTGAAGGGATTGATCCGGTCCAGCGTGAACCAATAGACGGTGCTGCGATAGGAATAGTCGGCGCGCAGCGACAAGGTACCGATGGCCAATTCATGTTCATATTGCGCGCCCGCATGCGTGTTCAATTTGGCGGTCTGCGACATGCGTGCTTCAGACGCGACATTGATCACCGCGTCCGAAACGGGATTACGGTAGAGATAGCTCTTATATTTGGGTGAGGTATAGCCAACCGAACCGTCGATCGTCAGGCCAGGGACAGGGATGGCGGTGAGTTCGGCTTCCACCCCGCGATAGGCGACTCGGCCTGCATTGGCGATAGTCGATGTCGCCCCGCCGGTGCCCGCCAGAAATTGCGGGATCTGCAGATTTTTATAATCCACATAGAAGGCCGAAAGATTGGTGCGCAGGCGGCGATCAAACCATTCGGCCTTCACGCCGGCTTCATAGGATATGGCCTTTTCCGGCGCGAAGATGTTGATCTCCGAGGCGGACGGATTGATGCCCCCAGCGCGGTAACCGCTCGACACGCGGGCATAGGTCATCAAGTCCTGACGCAGCTTGTAATTGGCGGAAATCAACCAAGAGAAGTTGTTATAGGATACCTGTCCGTCGAGGTTGGGTTGCACATCACCGGCAAGCATCAGCCATTTCCTGTCCTTTGTATAACGGGCGCCGCCGGTCAGTTCCAAATTGCTGCTTGGCGAATAGCTGAGCTGGCCGAAAACGGCATAGGAACGTGCCTTGCCATGAAAGGCCTGTAGTGGCGAAAGATTTACACCCGCATCGCCACCGGGAAGCACGAAGGTCAACTGTTGATAATTGGCTTCGGACGACTTTTCATGAAAATAAAAGGCGCCACCGACATATTTGAACGCCCCCGATTCACCCAGCAACTGCACTTCCTGAGAAAACTGACGCTGACGCTGCGTAGTGTAGCCGTCATAGGGCGTCACCGGCTGGACCCCGGTAGGCAGGATGGTGCCGTCGATGAACAGCAGCGGGCTTAAGGTGAAGCCCAGCAACTGCCCGTTGCCCGACAGGCCGTTGGCGCCATCCTGGCGATAGGCGCGATGGGCCGTGATCGATTTGATCGCGAGCGCGGGGATAAGCTGATAATTGAGCGTCAGGGCATGGCCGTAAACCCTCGCCTTGACGCTGAAGCTCGGGTTGCCGTTTAGGTCGATGGCCGGTTGTTGTTCACCCCGGCGCAGTCCTTTTCGACCGATCTGAAATGCTGAGCCGCCAAGAGCCTGCGAATTTCCATAATAGGTACGAAGATCATCCGTTGCGTTGATGACCTGGAAGAACGTCGGAGCACCTTCACGGACATTATAGTCGAAACCGTAGTTGACGGTTAGCTTGCCGAAATCACCCTGGACAGCAGCGGTGACGGCATCACTGTTGAGTGCGCCGGGATCTTTGCTTGAGGGAGCCAGACTATTGTCGAAATAGCCGTTTTTCTGCCGATGCATGTAGGAGACCGTAGCTTTGATCGGCATGTTGCCGATTAGGCCGGTATCGAACCGCGCGCGGGCGAACCAGTCGTCGAACGTGCCATAACTCGCTTTCCCCTCGAAGCCCGGATCGTCGGTGGGCTTGCGGCTGACGAGTTGGATCGCGCCGCCCACACTGTTGCGCCCGAACAGCGTGCCCTGGGGGCCGCGCAGCACTTCGATGCGCTCCAGATCGACCAGGTCAAAGATCGCCCCGGCCGATCGCGCAATATAGACGCCATCAAGATAGATGCCGACGCCCTGTTCCGACACTGCACTGGGCGATGCGTTGCCGATGCCGCGAATAAATATCGACGCGGCGGTAATCGACGCGGGCTGCGCACTGATGCCGAGATTCGGGGTGAATTGTGCCGTCGCCACCACATCGCGGATATTAAGCTTGTCTAGCATTTCGCCGGTCAGGGCGGTCACGGCCACCGGTGTTTCCTGAAGATTTTCGCGTGTCCGGCGGGCAGTCACGACAATGGTGCCGAGTTGAGCATCGGCCTGAACCACCGGCTTTTCCGCCTGCGCTTCCGCCGCCCGGGCCGCGCCGCAAATCGCGCTCAACGCCGCGCCAGAAAGCAACAGATTGCGTGATAAACGCCGTAACATCATGACATTCCCCTCTCTTTGCGTAGCCGATGCGGCTTATCACTCCTGATTCTTTGCATGCTGGCACAGAGCTCTCGTGCAAACAAGACATTGTGTAGTGTTTGCATCCCGGCTATCATGATCGCTCTGCCACCGCTGATCGCGCCCGGCGCCCGTAAGTCACGGAAAAAAGGAGAGGGAAAACATGTCCGATACCGATGCCGCCGCCAGCTATGGTTATTGCGAGGCACGCATCGCTGACCGCATCTTATTTTGCTCAGGCCAGATCGGGATAGAGGCCGATGGCAGCGTCGCACCCGATCCATCCCGCCAGTATGAGCTGGCCTTCGCCGCGCTGGGGGAGGTTCTGCGCCGCCACGGATGCGGCGCTAGCGATATCGTGGATCTCACCTCTTTCCATGTCGGCTATCCTGCGCACATGGACGGTTTCATAGCCGCGAAGTCCGCGTTCATGCAGGGCGGGAGCACCTGCTGGACGGCGATCGGCGTTAGCGCGCTGGGCCATCCCCGCTCGATCGTCGAGATCAAGGCCGTCGCCCTGCTGCCCCATGCCGTATAGCGCCGACTTTCTCGGCATTTCCATTCCTCTCCTCTTGGAGCGACTGCATGAAATTAGGCACGGAATTCGACTATATCATCGTGGGCGCGGGCTCGGCGGGATGCGTTCTTGCGAACCGGCTTTCGGCGGACGCGGCCGTTCGGGTCCTTCTCCTCGAAGCGGGTGGGCGCGATCGCAACCCACTGATCCATATTCCCGCCGGTTTCTTCCCTATGTTGCAAGGTGGGATGGCAAGCTGGCACTATCAGACCACGCCGCAGCGGCATCTCGACAATCGCATCCTGGCTGATGCACGGGGCAAGGTGCTTGGCGGCAGCAGTTCCATCAACGGTATGTGCTACAGCCGTGGCAGTCCCGAGGTTTTTAACGGTTGGGCGAACCTCGGGAACAGCGGCTGGTCCTATGAAGAGGTGCTGCGCTATTTCAGGCGCGCCGAGTGCAGTGCCCATGGCGAAGACCATTTCCACGGCGGCAGCGGCCCGTTACCGGTGACGCGCGCAGAGATCCGCAACCCCGGCCAACGTGCGTGGATCGAAGCCGCGCAGCAGGCTGGTTATCCCTATAGCGATGATCAGAATGGCGCGGCGCCAGAAGGTTTTGGGCCCTCTGAACATACCATCCGCAACGGCCGCCGGATGAGCACCGCCGTCGCGTATCTGCATCCGGTGCGAGGACGGCGCAACCTCATCGTCCGCACGAGGGCGCATGTGACCCGGCTGCTGCTGCACGGCCACCGCGCTGTCGGCGTCGAATATCGGCAGGGCAGGGAGACCCGCCAGGTCCGCGCCGCGCGCGAGGTGATCGTGAGCGGGGGCACGTTCCAGTCGGCCCAGTTGTTGATGCTTTCCGGCATTGGTGATGGCGATCATCTGAATTCGCTCGGGATCAACACCGTCATCGACCTCAAAGGCGTCGGCCAGAATCTTCATGACCATATTGGAACGCAAGTTCAGATCGGCTGTCCAGAGCCCATCTCCGACTATAAATTAGCGGCCAGTCCTATCAGGATGGCCGCCGCCGCCTTGCGCTACATGATCACGCGCGGCGGCCCGCTCTCCGGCAGCGGCACCGATGCGGTCGCTTATCTGCGCTCGGGTGCGCCGGGGCATGACGAACTCGATCTGAAATATTATTACCTCCCGATGCTGCTTGGCGCGGGTGGCAGGCCGATGCGCGAACATGGCTTCACCAAGCTGGTGATCCTCACCCGGCCGGAGAGCCGGGGGGAATTGAAGCTGCGCTCTGCAGATCCCATGGACAAGCCGCTTATCAATGCTAATTATCTTGCAGAGGAACGGGATCGGGATGCGCTCCGCCGGGGCATCCGGATCGCGCGCGAGATTTTCGCGCAACCCGCCTATGCCCACTTGCGGGGGCAGGAATATGTGCCGGGCGCGTCCTGCACGAGCGACGCTGACCTGGACGCCTTTTTCCGCAGCACCTGCAACGTCAATTATGAAGCGGTCGGAACCTGCCGCATGGGACAGGACGCGCTTGCCGTCGTGGATGCGCGACTGCAAGTCCATGGAATCGAGGGGCTGCGGGTCGTCGACGGATCAATCATGCCACGTATCACCACCGGCGATCCCAACGCGACAATCATCATGATCGCGGAAAAGGCTGCAGATATGATATTCACCGGGCGTTGAGGAATGAAGGAAAGAACATATGCATAGGCGGTGCAGGTAGACCTCCGACATGGCGAATACCGGTTGCCGAATGCGTCCTTATGCGCACGAGGGGCGAATGGCGCCATTCGAATTCCGGTTGGCTTGCGTCCGGACAGGCCGCGTATCTCATATCGTCTGCTCTTAAAAAAACTTGCGTATCTTCTTGATCGCCCAATTTTTTTGGCGCGGAGCCGACGCGACATAGGTCCTGGCTCCTCGCGACGGTTGCGACTGTCCAATCCAGGGATAGACCGTTAGCGACGGTGGACTGGGCGCAGCTGCCCTCGAACAATCAGGCTAGCCTGTTGCGCGCCAGACCCTTGCACCGGATGATGAGGATGCTAGACGTGGGATCAGCCCGTCTGACGATTGCCTAGGCGTGATCGCCATCCGAGGATCAAAGCTATCTCCAACAGCCGCCTCCCAGTTGCCGATGTTGGCACATTGCAGTCCCGCGAAACGCTGCTGAACACACTATACGCGAGTGCCTCGGAGGTCCCCGCATGGGTCAGCTTCACGCATGCTGCGCGCGCGGTTTTCGGCTGTGACCATGCAGCGGTGATGGTGGGTGCATCCCACGATGGAGTCTTCGTGGGCGCCTATTCAGATGACGCGATGGCAGCGGAGATCGAAGCTTTCTTCGCCAGCGCAGCGTTCGAACGGAACAGCGGCGTCCACAAGTTCGCATTGGCTGGCGGCGCGCATGTGACGCTCCTGCCCGTCGCCGATAGCCAGAAACGCAGTGCAGCGATCATATTGTGGGAGCAGAGTAAAAGTGCGCCCCTTTCTGCGCCGCAGGAAGAGCTGCTTGGGTCCCTGTCCGAACCATTGTGCCGCAGCTTGCAGATTTACTACCGCATCATGGATCTGGCACGGCGCGGCATGTTAAGTGATCTTGCGCTCAACTCCAGCCGCATCGGCGCTGCTCTTGTCAGCAGTGATGCGGAGTTGATGATGGCCAACGATGTTGCCGACCACCTGCTTGCGACCGGCGGCGGCTTGCGCGTCGTGGGCAGCCGATTGCAAGCTGAAAGCGCGGAGGAGACGCGCACGCTCCTGGCCGAGATAAAACGCTGCGCACTTGCCCAGGCGCCGGAGCCGGATCTGCAAAATTATGTGCCGATGGCTTTCTCTCGCCGCGATCATGCCTTGCCGCTTACGATCATCGTTCGGCCGGGCCCCGGCTATTTCCCGCTGCGTCAGCCCAACCGGCGGACGGCGATCCTGGTGCTCCGCGACCCTGCGGCTCAGGCGGCGTGGCCGGCAGAGACGCTCGCCCGCCTTTTTGGCTTAAGTGCGGCCGAGGCGCTGCTTGCAAGCAAGCTGGCAAAAGGCGCAAGCCTTGAGGAAGCGGCAACCGAACTCGGCATCAGCCGCAACACAGTGCGATCGCAGCTTCAAAGCATCTTCCTCAAGACCGGAATCAATCGTCAAAGCGATCTTATCCGGGCGCTACTGAACTCAGCTGCCACCTCCGCATAGGCCGTCCTGTCATCGGAAAGATGTGAGCCTCATCCCCTTTGCAGGTCCGCATCCGCCTTGCGCTCCGCAGGATCTGGACGAAGGCCGCGCACCAGGCGTCCCGGAAGCGCCCCGGTAGGCTGCCCGTCCCGCAACACGATCTCCCCGGCCAATATGGTGACATGATAGCCATCGGCCCGCTGCGTCAGCCGCCGTCCACCGGCCGGAAGGTCGAACGTGACCTCGGGAGCATGCAGCCGAAGCGATTTCAGGTCGATGACGTTGATGTCCGCGCGGTATCCGGGCGCGAGCAGGCCGCGATCGTTGAGGCCGATGAGCGAAGCTGGACCGCGTGTTAGGGCAACGACAGCGCGCTCGAGTGGCACGCGCCCATAAGCGCGATCCCGCACCCAATGGGTCAGCAGATGGGTCGAGTAGCTTGCATCGCAAATCGCCCCATAATGCGCACCTCCGTCGCCCAACCCCATCACGGCATCGGGGTGCATCATTATCTTTCGCATGCCGTCCAGATTGCCTTCGGCATAGTTGGAGATGGTCAGGTACAGCTGCCGCTTGCCATCCCGTTCCAGCAGCAGATCGTAGGCAAGCTTGGCGGGCGTGGTGCCCAGCGCCTCTGCCCGGCCCGCCAGGCTCTCGGCCAGCGGCGGTTCGTAATTGGGTGTGTCGGCGAGAGGGAAGATGCGGCCGAAATCATGAACGAAGTTTGTCAGGGCATTCCCTGGATCGGGCGTCAACGGCTCTGAAAGGATCGCGGCCCGGATTTCCGGCCGCCGTAGCTCCGCGATCTTTTCTTCAAGCGACAGCGTCGCGAGAGAGCGGTAGGTCGGGCTAGTGCAGAAGGGGTGCAGCGTAAGCTGATGCCCCATCACAGCGCCCGTCGCACGGCCCAGAACCTGTACGCCGATGCGGCAACCGACTGCGTTGGCGGCGCTGATCCGCGATAACAGGTTGCTCCGGTCCGGGTCTTCGGCAGTGCCGCTCACGGGGAATGTGATCGGTCGACCCGACTGCCCGGCAATGCGGGTCAGCATGTCGAATTCGGCATCCTCGTCAGAGAAATCGCTCACGAACTGGAATGTGCCCCCGCCTGCAGCGGTCATCGCGTCCGCAAGCGCCTGGAGTTCGACTTCTTCGGCCGTCAGCGTAGGGATGAGGTTACCGTCTATGGAGCGGTGGAACATCGTGCGGGACGTACCGATGCCCATCGCGCCCGCCGCAATTCCCTCCTTCACCAACGCCGCCATGCGAGAGCGGTCTTCCGCCGTCGCGGGCTCGCGCGCTTCGCCTCGCTCGCCCATGACATAGACGCGCAGCGCCGCGTGCGGGATGAGCGCCGCGACATCCGCGTCGAAAGCCTTGTTACCGATGCTGTCGAGATATTCCGGAAAGGTTTCCCAGTTCCACGGCAGGCCTTCGGTCAAAACCGGGTTAGGAATATCCTCCACGCCCTCCATCAGCCGGACGAGGCCCTCCCGCTGCTCCGCGCGGCAGGGAGCAAAGCCGACGCCGCAATTGCCCATCAGCACCGTGGTCACACCATGCTCGGTCGATGGGCGCAGCCCCGAATCCCACGTCACTTGCCCATCATAATGTGTGTGAATATCGACGAAACCCGGCGTCACGATCATGTCCGTAGCATCGATCTCTTCGACACCATCGCCGAGATTGCTGCCCACCGCAGCGATGCACTCGCCGATAACCCCGATATCGGCCCGCCGAGCCGTGCCGCCGGTGCCGTCAACTACCAAGCCATTGCGTATAAGGATGTCGAAGCGGCTCATTCCATTGCTCCTCGCCATCGCCGCCTTTGCGGCGAGAACATTGCTGCTTGTTCTACGCGTTGACGGTAGCAACAGACGGCCTGCCTGCCTTCATCCAAACGGATGATCGCAGCCATGAGCCTAAGTTTCTCGTCTCCCTCCCGATCATTCATTTGCATGATGACACTCGTGAAGCGGCTCATGACAATGGGTGCCGCAACAACGAGGTCGCCCGTCACGGGGTGGATCAAGCAGTCAATCATTTTAGGATTGGGCTGAGCCAAATGAGGTATGTGCGATGATCGAAACAAGGAAGCTCGGCGCGATCGGGTTGGAAGTCATCGGCGTCGATGCTTCAAAGACAATCGATGAAGATACAGCGCGGCAGCTCGTTTCTCTGTGGCAGGAGGAGGGCGTGCTGCTGTTCCGGCGCGTCGGCATTGACCCTGAACTTTTGCTCAATCTCAGCCGATGCTTCGGCGAACTGGATCCGCACCCTATTCCCGACCTGCGCGTGCCGGAACATCCCGAATTGATCCTCCTTACCAACAAGGGCGGGCCGCGTGGACCAGTCTATGCGTTTGACGGCGTGCCGACCTATGGCCGGATACCCTGGCATACCGATCTTGCCTTCCAGGAAGTGCCTAATGCCGGGGCCTTGCTCAACATGGTTGAGAAGGCGACGATCGGCGGGCGCACCGCCTGGCTCGACACCGCAGCGGCCTATGACGCGCTCGATGAGTCGCTCCAGCGCCGTATCGAGGGGCTCGAAGTGCGTTTCGAATTTTGCACTGACCTCAGCCGCGTCCGCTTCGGCAAGGAAAATGGCACGCGCGTTAGCGAGATGAAGATGAACTTCCCGGATTATCCACCGCAGGCGAGGCCGCTCGTCTGGAGGCATCCGCAAACCGGCCGCACGATCATGAATATCTGCCCGTTGAACCTGCAAGGCATAGTTGGCATGGATCAGGGGGATAGTGACGAACTGCTCCAGACCTTGATCGACAAGCTCTGCCAGCCGCAGTTTATTTATGAACATGACTGGGAGGAGGGCGACACCGTCCTGTGGGATAATTACCGGATAATGCACCGCGCCGAAGGGCATCCGCTTGACGTGATCCGGGTCGTGCACCGGACGACATTGCGCGGATCGGCGAAGGTCGGGCGGGCCATCTCTCCGCACGCCGCGCTCGTCGCTTGATGCGGTGCCCTCCGTCAGCGCCAATCACATCGATTTGAGGCTGTAAATCGAGGAGGGGTAGGGCTTCGTCGCAGGTCTGGACCGCGCGGAGATTTCCAGTGGCTTTGTATATGATGGACGCCTTGCTTCGCCGCAGAGAATGGGTGCCGTAATCCTCCCTCGCCAGGCCAATTCCTGTGACCCAATCATTAACAAGGCGATGATATTGCCGTGTGCTGATGTGAGGCGCGTGGTCGGCGCGGCTCGGAAGGGCGAAATCCTCAAGTGATCCACCCCACAACTCAAGCTATTTAAGAAGGCTGGCTCAAGCATCGTCCATCAGCTCAAGCTGGACTGGCCTTCCGGTCTTCTTCTGAACCACGGCGGTTCGCGTCCGGATGCTTAAGCTAAGGGCGCTCAAGTGCCAGTTTTCCAATGGGGCGCGGCCACTGCCTTCGATTCTGGAGATTCCCGTTGTCTGAGAAAAATCGACAACAACACAAGAACGGCAGTGGACAAAAACTCACTTTGCCAGTTCTGAAAAGATTCAAACCAGAGCTGTGGGTCGCCCAGATAGGTCAGAGTGCTGAGAGGTGTCTCGCCATGTTGGACTGCGTTCTCGGCTGCTGCTTTAGCACTTTGCGTCCAATGGATGATGAAAGATATGAGGAAGAGCAGCGCCAACGCTGATCCTAATGAACGGGCGTAGATTGCTTGCCACACAGAACCCCACCGGAGGATGTGAGGGGCGCCTGGCCTTTGCGCCTGCCTTTCTAAATCCGCGTCGCGCGCTGAATCATCGGGATCCTTCGACTCTGCCGATCCCCGCTGAAATAAAATAGCTGTGAGGACAACATATGCGGACATCTGCAGGAATTCGCTTTCCCAATTTTCGAAGACGGAGGATAGGAAATCCGGGCTCACGGTGTAGGCAGCTAACGACAGCGCAGGCTGGTGATGACGGGACGCTTCTTCAAGCGCCACATGCCAGCCGGTTAACCATTGCCCCAGAATACTGGCCGCAAACAACGCCAATAGGGTGATCGTTAGACCATTGTCCCGCAACAGTCTCATAAGACGCGCTCCTTCATCATCGTTGAAGGAGAACGCATGTGAAACGGCTTTGGTCCGACAGGCCACCCTTTTAACCAGAGTTGATTTTTTGCCGATCTGTAGGGAGAGCCGCGGCTTTCGAGACATGCCAGCAAGCCGCTCCAAGCCTGATCGCCAAGGCAGATCGTTCTGGCTCTCGCTGACATGATCAGCGCCAGGTGTTGCGATCGCTTTTATCCTGTGGAAGGCACGTGCCCATGAAAGGGTCAAAGCTCTCAACTAAGAAGCTGGCTTCCGGTCCTGCTGCTCGATCTCGTCCAGCACCGCTTCGGGCGCCACATCTCTGGTAATGTCGGCGATGACCGGGTCATCAGCCTTTCGCAGTCCGAGATGCTGCGCCAGTTCCAGATTCAACTGGACCAATTTGGTGATCTCATGTTCGGCCAACAAGCTGATCTGAAGATCGAGATCAGCCCTCTTATCCGCCGCGGCCGCCGCTCGATTCTGGCTGATCAGAACGAATGTGGACAGGAAGATCGCCTCGACCGACGCCCAGGTTGCCAAAATGACGAAGGTTGGATCAAATGGGGCAATTTCAGGGATGAGGTTCAAATTGCTTGCGACCCATGCGCCGAACAAAACTAAATGAAGGTATACGAACCGCAAGCTGCCGGTAAACCGGTAAACTGGGTTATCGCTTCGGCGATCTTCTCCTGCGCACTCGCCTTTCCCTCTTCGCTGCGACGCCGGTCCTCAAGCGCCGCGATATTTCGTTTCAAAGCCTCAGACAGGTCGGGCGGCCCAGGAGGCGCTATTGTGACCGCTGATTCAGGTCTGGGAGGTTTGGGCTTGCTCATGACGGATCATTTTACCTGGACTTTGTTGCATCGCTTCATGTGGATCTTTCCTCAAGCGCTTGCTTTGACGTCAACCGGCGTTGAAGAAAGGAAAGTACGAGAGTTTCTTCCGGCGTTAGGTGCACCAATTCTTCACGCAGCTCCTTTTCCACTTCCACCCGGGCTTCTAGGATGAGGGTGTCACTCAAATAACTGTCGAATATCTCCGGATGAATGTAGCATTTCCTGCACACGGTCGGCGTATTCCCGAGCCGTGCGGCAACCTTCTCGATGGCTGATCGAATGTTGCGCTTTGCTGCGGCCTGGCTATCGACCTTCTCCAGTTCTGCTAGCGCAAGCGCCGCGAGCACCGTGCCGCTCCAGGTTCGAAAATCCTTCGCCGTGACCTCGCGGCCGGAGATCTCCTTCAGATATCCATTGATATCTCCGGACGTCACCTCGCGCCGTTCCCCGCCCTCATCGAGATACTGAAAGAGGTGCTGTCCGGGAAGATCCTGGCTGGCTTTCACGATCTTCGCTATTCTGCGGTCCCGAAGCGTGAGCCGCCATTGCTTTCCACTCTTGCCTTTGAATTGAAACCGCAGTTCCGAGCCGCTCACGTCCACATGACGGTCACGCAGTGTCGTCAGCCCATAGCTCTTGTTCTGCTTGGCGTAATCAGCATTCCCGACGCGGATCATCGTTGTTTCCAGTAGGCGAACGACGGCTGCGAGCACCTTCTCGCGAGGCAGGCCTTTGAGCGCGAGATGTTCATCAACCCTCGCGCGTATACTGGGTAGAGCAGCAGCAAAATCGAGCAGATGCTCGTATTTTGTACTGTCGCGTATCTCCCGGAATTTTTCATGATACCGATATTGCTTGCGGCCTTTTGCATCCCGGCCCGTTGCCTGAAGATGGCCGTTGGCGTCCGGGCAGACCCAAACATCCTTATAAGCCGGTGGGATGGCTAGCTTGCGAATGCGCGAAAGCGTTTCAGCATCCTTGACCGGCGTCCCGTGAGGCGAAAGATACTGAAAACCTTTTCCGCGCTTGAGACGCCTGATCCCCGCGTCTTCGTCACTCGTGTAAACGAGTCCCGCCACCTCTGCAGCTTCCCGCGCGTCGACAATCGTCCCGTTCTCTTGATCGCCAGCTACGTGAGTTGAGGTTCCGAGCACCATGCTGAGAAATCACTCGGGGCTGCTGTCAGTTCCATAGCAATGCTCTGGTTGTTGGCCTCGAAGTCTGCGGCGAATGAACGACTGGGGACAGGCGAACCTTTCAAGCCAAAGCGCCCAGGCCTCTCAACTGCAACACTGATGCGCATCCTGGCTCCGACCACGATGGCCCTGGCTTCCCGTTGCAATTAGATGGGAGTTTCCTGCGTCGGATCCCGCTGTCTTTTACGATGATGAGCAGCAAGCGAGAGCGTGGCAGCTTTTGCTGAACCATTTCGCACTGGTTGCTTTTGCATCGGACACGTAGGGAGGAATTTATGCACATCAAAGGCTTAGCAGTCGTTGCAAGTGGCTTGTTGCTAGTCGCTTGCAACGGGGGAGGCTCTGGAGTCAGTTCGGCCGGATCGATGGCTGGAGGGCTAGCAGGGAAGGTGCCATCGCTCGTTAACGTGGATCTCCGTAACGTCCTCAATGATCTTGCTGTGCGCTTAAACCTCGACAAGGCAAATGTTCCTATCAACGCTCAGATCCCGATTTCGCTCGCCGTGAACGTGTGCGGGGTGTCGATCAACGTGCTGTCAGCCTCAACAGGCGGACAGGCAAATTGCACCGCGAATACCGCGTCACCCGAACTCGCGCAGGTTGTTCAGCAGCAGATGGCGGCCGGGGGCTCGGTGGGGGGCGGTGCCCAGGGCGGGTCTCAGGCAACGAACGGCGCCCAAACAGGCCTTACAGCGCCCAGCGGCGCAACACCGACGAGCGAAGCGACAGCTCCGGCAGGTGTCACGTCTCAACCTTCCAACACCCAACCATAAGTTATAAAAAGGAGTACCGGATGCGTCAGAAACTTTATCGGACCATCGCCCCTTGCGCCTTGGTGTTTGCGATGACTGCTTGCAATGGCGACGATGGCGGAACGGCCAGCGCAGGTAGTACCGCCCCGCCAGCGGCATCGGGAACAACGAACGAAACGGGCACAGCTGCGGGTACTGGCAGCGTGGCTAGCGGTGCTTCCAGCCCGTCGGGGGGTACTAGCAGCGGCATTCCTGCCCTTGTTAACGTGAATCTTCAGAACGTTCTCAACGACCTATCGGTCAGGCTTTAGGTCGATCGTGCGAATATCCCGGTCAACGCGCAGATTCCAATTGAGGTAGCCGCTAATGTGTGCGGCGTGTCTGTCAACGTGTTATCGGTTTCGACTGGCGGCCAGGCGGCCTGTACTGCAAAGGTTGCAAGCTCGGAACTAGCGCAAGTGGTTCAGCAGCAGGTTGCGGCAGGAGGCTCGGTCGGTGGTGGGGCGCAGGGAGGCTCGACCGCCGCGACAGGTGGGGCTACGACCACCGGTGGTAGCTCGACATCGGGAGCTAGCGGCACCTCAGCAACATCCTCAGGAACAAGCGAGACAACCACCCGCACCCCTTGAGGCTCCGATCTTGGAGGGCGCCGCGCCGAACCCTGCGCCCTCACTCATGCGCCAGAATGGCCCCGGGGCACAAACAAAATGGTGCGAAACGCGGCACCCGGCAATCTGGTCGAACGCGCCTCTTATTTGCACGCGGACCAATTTTCGATCTCCAGGACCCTATGGAGAAAAGCGGTGAGGTGGATGGCTCCCGCTCACGGCATCTAAGTGCCAAGATGGGTTTGCTGTCATGCAAACCCGAGCAAGGAGCCAACGCCAGGGAGATTAGCACGATCGGCCTGGATTTGGCCAAGAACGTTTTTCAGATTCACGGTATCAGCGCGACCGGCGAGGTCGTACTTCGTAAGGGGCTGCGGCGCTCGCAGATGCTGCCGTTCTTCGCCATCAAGAGCCGTGACTGCGCCACATGGCAGGGGTTAGATAGGGACCCTGTTCATCATCGCCAAGGTCGTGGAATAATAATCGCCATCGTTCCGCGCCGGGGGCTCAGGGCGGCCGAGCAAGCGTGCGGCAATGGTGCTGCCGCCGCTAGAGAGAGGATAAGGCGCAGTCTCTCCGGTCACGACATTGATCCAAGCCGGCAGCGGTTTGCCGCTCCGATTGAGCGAGAGCCAATAGCGCGCGATTGCATCGCACAGGCTGCGGCGGCCGCTCATCTGGCAATAAAGCGGAATACGAATGCCTTCAAACCCGAAGACGGGATCGCGGCCTTCAGCCGGCTCCACAATGCCCTCGCCCTTGATGTCAAGCCAGTCGGTCGGCAGGGCGTTCGTGCCGAATCGAGCGACTTTCATGATCCTCACCCCATCAGCGCTGACCCGCTTCCACGGGCGCGGGTCCTGCCGCGAGAGGGCGTCGATGGCGGGCCAGACATAGTAAGAGGGGTTGATGACTACCCGATCGCTTTTTGCAAAGCCCTCCAGCCCCGGAAGCAGCAGCGTGAAGCCGTGC
Source organism: Sphingobium tyrosinilyticum (assembly GCF_042654265.1). NCBI lineage: Bacteria > Pseudomonadati > Pseudomonadota > Alphaproteobacteria > Sphingomonadales > Sphingobiaceae > Sphingobium > Sphingobium tyrosinilyticum. Next base: position 38,588 of record NZ_JBHSFZ010000016.1, read on the forward strand.
CGTGAAACGATCAGTTTTTGCGTAATCGCGCTGCTGATGTCGGCGGATTGCTGGAGGTAATCAGCCTTCCCCCAACGGTGGCCCGCCAATAGCAGCGCCCATGCGATCAGCAGGTCACCGTCGGTAGCATTGTTGAGATCAGCGACCGGGTTAGCCTGACCCGGAACAAAGCGCCAGCTGTGGAGCGCGACATCCTTCCGCATCAGAGCGCCGCGGGTCCAGCGCGCCATTGCGTCGAACGCCGTGGCATCGTTCGCCGCCTGTGCCAGCAGCATGCCATAGCCCTGTCCTTCGCTATGGCTGACGCCGCCATTGCCAGTGTCGACGATCCGACCCTCCGGGAGGAGGAAGCGGCGCTTATAATCCAGCCAACGCGCCGTGTCAGGTATCGACCTTGCGGGCGACTTGGCGCGCGCGCACCCGGTGGTGAGCGCAAAGGCGAGGGCGGTCAGGACAGTGCGCCGTTCAAATCCCATGGCGCAGTTCAACACGCCCGGCTTCACGACGCTGAATGCTGGTCGAGAGCCGATCGCCGCCACCGACCTGGCGAAACCAGGCGTCATAAGCCCCCTTTAGGATCAGGGGGGCGGCGCGGCTCCATAGGCCCTGCGCGTCCCCCTCCAGGCTCCTCGGCAGATCCTCATGGAAGATGTCGATCCCCTCATCGTCCATGTCGAAGCGCACATGTCCCCAGTTAAAGGCCTGCCAAACGAGATTGGCGTGCTGCGTCAGCCTTTCCAGTTCTCGCACATTACCCGTCGGGTAGCTGGCGGCCAGCCGCTTGCCGATTGACAAGAAAAAGCCGCTCATCTGTTCGTCCGTCGCGGTGGCGGCAATCTCCGTCAGCAGCAGGCTGGCGAAGCGGGCAATCGCCTCGCGGTCATGGCCGAGCAGGGCCATATCCTGCCCCTCCGCGACGGGGAAAGATTTGACGAACAGCATCAATTATCTCCGATGGTCTGTCTCAGCCCAATGAGCGATTTGAACTCCTTATATGGACCAAAAGTATTGATATTCAGTTCTCCGCCCAGCCTTGTGTTCGGGCTGACCTGATAGAAAAGTGAGCCGCCCGCCTGCAGCCCGAAGCCTGTCCGGCTGAGGCTGTCGTAGCGGGCGCGCACGTCACTGTTCACGCTCTTGAGATAATCGAGCACGCCCTGAGCGTCCGCTTCTGTGGGATAGAGAGCGTCGCCCTGCTGGTCGTAGCTTTGATAGCCCGGCGCCACGCTAGCCTGAATGCTGAGCGGTCCATTGATCGAGGAATAACGGATCGGGAAATTGACACTCAGGAAGCTCTGCGGACTGAAATAGCCGCCATGGCCATAGGTAAAGTAGTTCTGGTTATTGTCGTAATTCTGATAATTAACGTTGAAGCCGACAGTTATGTTGGAACGCGTATCCTGCCAGGCGCGAAGATAGCCCCCCGCGTTGATTTCCATGCTCTGATTGTCACGGACGGCTGTGCCGTCATAATGATAATAGGAGCCGTCGGCATAGACACCGTTGCCGTTCCGGTCGTACGAGAGTGACAGACCGCCCCCGCTTTTCATCACCGCACCCCAAAAGGCGCCGCTACGCGGATCTTTGGTGCCGGCATAGGCGACCAGGCTGTCGGTGACCGGCTTGCGATCGGCCCAGAGGCGGGCAGAGGCGTTGGCAAACAGGCGCGGCGTGACCTCGATCTTCCCGGTCAGATGCTCCTTGGGAAAGCCCAGCGGAGTGGTGCCAGCCTCTACCGTGAGCAGCTTGCTGACATAGCTGGCGGTGATGCCGACGCCGCTCTCATGCTGGGTGTCGGCGTTGGTGAGCTGGGAAGGCTGCTCATCCACTATACCCTGCGCTTCAGGCGTGGCGTTGGTACCGAAGCGGGCGAGGCCCGATCCGGCCGGCCGGCCGGAATCCAGGACCACGGCAGTCGCCTTGACGCCGATCCTGCCTGCCGCGACATGGGTCGACAACTGCGCGCTGCCGGTCATTTCACGTAACTTGCTGAGGCCGGTTTCGCCTGAACGGGAGCGGTAGCCGGTGTCGACGTCGACGCGCGGACCGCTGTCGCCGGCGCTCTCCTGCAACTGCTGGTCGATTTCCGAAAGGACGGGATCTGCCGGCACGCTCCCGACGCTCCCATAGGCCGAATAGCCGTAAGGCTGAGCGGGTAGGGGGGCTAAGGCCGAGGACGCGGCGAAGCCCTCCGGGGGCGGTGGCGTGTACGCCGGAGCCGGCATTCCGCCGCCGCTGGCGTAGGCGGCAGCCCCATAGCCAGTTGGATAAGAGGGTGCGCTTGGCCCTTGTGGCACGAAGCTCATGGGTGCAGCGATGGGTGCGCTGTTGCCGCTCAAGGTGAAAGGATTGACCGGCTGCGGCGCCGCCATTGCCCGGAAGGGGTTGGCAGACTGGGGCGCCGCCGCGAACGGATTGCCGTTCGCCATGACGGCGCCAGGTGCCATGCCGGTTTCGCGCATGTAGAGTGCGCGCGCAGTCTTGAGATAGCGCGACGCCTCGCTGTCATTGCCGCGGGCGCGCGCCATGCGGCCCGCGGCCATATAGACGCGATAGTCGGCCGGGTGCGCCTGTATCGCCTGCTGAACGGTGGCACGTGCGCTGTCGTAGTCGCCTGCGGCCGTCGCCGTGTCGATCAGTCCGACCATCGCATCACGATCATTGGGCTTTTGCGCCAGCACCATGCGGAAGGTCTGGGCCGCCTGCGCGTTCAGACCGCCCGATTGATAGAGCCGTCCGAGAGCGGAGAGGATTTCCACATTGCCCGGAGCTTCGTTCCACACGCCCTGCAACAGATCGAAGGCCGGCGCATACTGCCCCGCCTGCCGCATCCAGTCGGCCTGAGAGGCGGCCAGCGTCGCCTTGAGATTGCCCAACGCTCGCTGCCCGGACATGGCAGGTCCGGCTAGCGTTGCGGCCTTTTGTACTGCGCTCATGGCAAGTCCGTCCTGCCCCGTGGTGGCCAGTACGCGCACGGCATTGTCAAAGGCGCCCGGATCATTGGCGGGCGCATCCAGCGCCTGGATGGCAAGCTGCGATGCGCCTCGCGCGTCGCCCAGATCCAGAGCCGCCTGCGCCAGCGCGCCTAGCCGGTCGGCCGGAAGCCCCCGCGTCTCCGAAGCCTGCCGCAGCATCGCCAGCCCCTGTCCCTGCGCGCCCCTCGAGGCGCTGGCCCTTGCCTGCGCGATCGTCGCCGCGACGCCCAAGCCGGCGGCGAAATCACGCATCTCGGCCGTACGCTGCCCTTCAGGGATGCGCGCGACCACAGCTTGGGCGTCGCCGGTCCGGCCCGCCCGGTCGAGGATCAGCGCCGCCGCGTAAAGCGACTCCGCCTTGCTTGAATAGGCCAGCTGACGCACCAACGCGTCCTGTTCCGCCGCCCGGCCCTGCTGCTGGAGCAGCCCAGCCAGATCATAAGCGATCCAGGGATCGTCGGGAGAGTTGCCCATTGCCGCCCGGAGCAACTGTTCCGCCCGGCCCGTATCTCCCGCGTCCAGCGCGGCGCGCGCCTCGTTGCGGATCGCGCTCGCCTGAGCAGTGGCGGCGCTTGCACCTCCCTTGCCTAGTTGCCGGTATAGATCGGCCGCCTCGTTATAGCGGCCCTGCCGTTCATAGACACTGGCCAGCATAGATATTGCGGGACCCTTGTCACGGATATCGGATTGGACCAGCGACGCCGCCAGTCGCTCAGCCTGTGGCAGGTCGCCCTTGTCGCGGGCCGCGCGCGCTGAGTCGAGATCGGCATAGAAGCGCGCCGACGCAAGCGCTTCCGCCCATTTGCCGGCGGATCCAGCGCGCGACGCGCGGGAGAGCAGGTCACGCGCCTGTTCGAATTCCGATTTGCGCAGGCGCACGATACCCATGCCGCCGAGCGCATCGGCGTCATTGGGATTGGCCGCAAGCGCGGTGCGAAAGCGCGCGGCCGCATTACCGAGCTGCCCTGCCTCCAAAGCACGGAAGCCCGCTGCGCGGGCGTCGCCGCCCCGGTCTGCGCGTGCTGCACGGACAGCCGTGGTGCGTCCAGCCGGGGGGAGGCCCGATTGCGCGGCCGGGCGGGCTGCGGCCTTGGGCGTGGGTGACGGCGTGGGTACCTGGGGCTTCGGCGCCGCGGCGGGCCTGGCCCCGGCCAGGCCGCGCCTTGCTTCCGCATTGGCGGGGTCGATGGTCAGCACACGATTATAGGCCTGCCGCGCCAGATCTCCCCGTCCCTTGGACTGCCAATACCGCGCCTGCTTGAGCAGCGGGGCGACGCCGGGCACTTCGGCATGCGCCGCAACGGGAGCGAGCACCAGGGCCAGCAGCGGCAGCGCCAGATTGTTCAACTTCTTCATGACTGTTTCACCGCTTCCAGGCGCTTTTCTTCCTGCCGCTTGAACAGCAGGGAGACAGGCGCGGAGACAAGGAAGGCAACCAGCAGGCCGCCCAGCGCCATTAGGATGGGCCGCTGGCTCATCCAATAGGCAATCTTCATCCAGATGGGCAGGGATCCGACCCAGTAGCCGTTGCCGACCGCGAAGCTGGTCATACCCTCCCCGTCGACAACTGAAAGGTCGCCCTGCACCTGGGCGTTGATCTTCGTGTCGTTAAGGCCGCCAACCAGGGCCGGCAGCGCTTCGGGGTCGCTCGCCAGCAGCGCCACGACGCTGCGGCCGGCGTCGAAGGGGGACTGGAAACCGACAATGCCGTTGAAGCTGTCCGATCCGGAAAAGAACCCGTCGACCGTCCCCGCATCGCTGCGGTCATAGGGGGAGAAGAAGTCGAACAGGCGTTCGACCGGGGTGCGCTCCGTAACGCGGAGCCGGCCGTCCTGATAGAAGACCGGTGCTCCGGAAAAGAGCGACTCCGACTGAGCCATCTGCACCGGGCCGATGACGAGAATATCCTTCCCCTCCAGCTCCGCGGCGTTAATCGACCGGGTGACGGTCAATCGGATGGCGGGCGCACCGGTCGCATCACCAAAGCGACCCATGACGTTCAGGAAGGTTTCGACCACCGCTGGCGTTGGGTCAGCAGGTAGCAACGCGACGGTTTCCGCCATGTCGGGCCGCACGGTGAAGGGATATCCCCCGCCCGCAAAAGTGGCAAGATCCGGCATGTGCAGCGCATGATAGGCATGGGTGAGGTCGATCGTGCTTTGCGGCAGGATCGCGACGCGAACATTGTCCGGTAGCATGCCTTCGCACCGCTGTTTCGACTGCACCAAAAGATTATAGTCGAACACGAGCGAGTTCTGTCCGAACAGGTCGTAGCGAGGCAGGATCACGTCGGCATTGGACGTATATGCGGTGGGCCGGCCCGCGCCAATCCACTTATCCCACCAATGCTCGCCGCTCAGCGGCAGGGTCGTCAGATATTGCCCGTTCATCGACAGGTCGAGGCGCGACCTTTGTTTGTCGAGCCAAGGCGCGGAGGGATAGCGATAGCGCAGGTCGAGCTTGGCTCCCTGCCGCGGCCAGAAGAACAGATCGGGCGCGACATGGAAGCCGGCGCTGAGCGGCCCCGGCGGAAGGCCGGTGCCCTGAAGCGAATAGCGTGGCGCGATTTCGCCCAGCCGCACCGGGCGGTCGGTCCGCAGCCAGCGCGGCGCCGAATAGGCGGGATAGGACGGCAGGCGCACTCCCTCGAGTGAGGCACTCGCCCCGCCTAGCAGTCCGCGCCCGATGGCAAGGGCGGCGGCAGCCTGCTTCAATTCCTTTTCATTACTGCCGCTGACGATCAGCAACTGGCCTTCGCTGTCCACCGGATTGGTGACGATAGTGACGGCCGGTCCCGATGGCGTTGTGATGCCCGCGATCCGGCGGCCCGGCGTCGTGAACAGTACGGCATTGCCCGCGGGGATCTGTCCGTAAATCGGTTTGAAGGCATAACCGCGGTAGCTTGCCATGCCCCCGAACCAGGAGGCCGTGCTCGCCGCCGCCTGCAGCTCGCCATTGGTCGGCTTGGCGGCGAAGACGAAGGGCAGTTTCAGCGCCAGATTGTCATTACGGTCAAAGAAGGGCGCAGGCAGCCGGGCCAGGTCCGGCCGCAACGGTAGCGTTTGCGTCGTGATATTCAGGGCCGAGCGCGTGTTGCTGACATTGGCCCAGAGCGAGCTGTGGAAGGGGTCCTCGCAGTCGCGGGTATAATGGCCCACGAAGCGCAGGTTGAGCGAATTGTCGCCTGGCAAGAAGAGGGCCGGGTTGATCGGGATAGTGATGTTCTGGCCTGTTCCGTCGGACGGACGCAGCGGTAGCGCGCTCACCACTTCTCCGTTCAACAGAACGACGATCTGACTGAGATCTCCGAGCAAGGCCGGCGAGAAGTTGAAGGCAAGTGTCAGCGACGCGTTGGTCACCACCTGATTACTACGCAAGCCGAACGGGATGCCATATTCGCCGCGGGTGCCGGCCAGGCGGATCGGGTTCCTGACCTGTAGGTCCTTGAGCAGCAACCGCTGCTGCCGGCCGCCCACGCTGGACACCGGTGCCGCTTTGGCTGGCGCGCTGAGGGACACGGGAGCAGGCGCCGCATTGGCGGACGTCGGTGCGAGCGCACCCGCCACCGCGGCGGCGGCCATTGCGCGCATTGCCTTCTTTCGGCGGCGCGGCAGGCGCCATATGTCGATGATGGTATCGATGTCCACGCTGAAAATATCCTTGATCGATTTAAAGCCGGGCACAGGCGCGAGCGATTCGGCCGGCTGCCAAGCGTCGGCGCGGCCCATGACGGCGCGGACCAGATGGCGGGCGCGCACCATGTCGAGCGGCTGGAAGCGCAGCTTGGCGTGGCCGCCGGCCATGCGCACAGTGTCGACCGGGATGGTCAGAGTCTCGTCCCCCATCGGCAACGAGACATCGGTCACCGAGCGACCAGCGAGGGCGAACGCCTCCGGCAGTTCAGCCGCCAGCCCACCGAGGGAAATGTCAACGGTGGTGCCATCGACGACATAGCCATCCTCGAAATAAAGGGTGACCGGCATGCGCGCGGCGATGCGGATATTCTCGCGCACCTGCCGCTGCTCACGTGCCACCGAGATGGCGGAAATAAGGATGAGCAGGCTAAAAACGGCCCAGGCGGTATTGAGCAGCACAGTGTCGAACTGGACATCGAACAGATGCGGGTAGAGCAGTTTCACAAAGCCAAACACCACCCCGAAGACAAGCAGGCCGGCGATAATCAGGTGCGGCCGCACGGTCGTCGCATCGAAATAGGTCTGGTCGAGCAGACTGCCCTTATCGGTCACGTTGAACTTGCCCTTGCGCGGACTGAATAGTGTGACGACGGTCGGCCTCACAAGATGGAAGGCAAGCAGCGTCTCGTAAATCTCACCCCAGAACGGCCGCCGGTCGCCCCCCTGGATGCGCTCGCTCGACATGGTCGAGATGAAGAGGTGCGGTAGCGCGTAGGCGAAGATCAGTGCAGCGGAGGCGTGGATGATGTTTTGCCCTGCGATCAGATAGGCGAGCGGCGAGGTCAGGAAGACGATGCGCGGCAGCGGAAACTGGAAATGCAGCATCGCATTCAGATAACAAAGCCGCTGGTGCCAGTTGAGGCCGGGGCCGAACAGCGGATTGTCGATCCGCATGATCTGCGTCATGCCGCGTGCCCAGCGGATACGCTGGCCGACATGCAGGACAAGCCGTTCAGTGGCGAGGCCCGCCGACAGACGGATGCCGATATAGGCCGTGTTCCAGCCCATGCGCTGGAGTTTGAGCGCGGTATGGGCGTCCTCGGTCACGGTCTCGCCGGCAAAACCGTTGGTCTGTTCCAGGGCGGAACGGCGGATGATGGCGCAGGAGCCGCAGAAAAAGGTCGCGTTCCAAAGGTCGTTGCCCTTTTGCACCGCGCCGTAGAACAGGTCACCTTCGCCTGGCAGTTCTTTGACGTTGCCGAGGTTGCGCTGGACCGGATCGGGTGAATAGAAATGGTGCGGCGTCTGTAACATGGCGAGCCGCGCATCCTTCTGGAACCAGCCCACCGTCATTTGTAGGAAGGCACGGGTCGGCACGTGATCGCAATCGAAGATGGCGATCAGTTGCCCATCTGTCTTCTTCATCGCGGCATTAAGATTGCCCGCCTTCGCATGAAGATTGTCGGCCCGCGTTAAATAACCGCAGCCCGCCTGCCGTGCGAATGCGCGAAACTCCGGGCGGCGGCCGTCGTCCAGAATATAGACATGAAAGCGGTCTTTGGGATAATCCATGTCCATGGCCGCAAAGACCGTGTTCTGGACGATCGCCAGGCTTTCATTATAGGTCGGTATATAGACGTCTATGACCGGCCAGCTTTCGGGATCGCCCTCGATTTCCACCACCGGCCGGTCGAGCGGCCAGCTGGTTTGCAGCAGTCCCAGCACCAGGATGATCCAGGCATATAGCTCCGCCAGATATAGGCCCGACCCGAGCAGCGCGGCAGATAGGCTGTCAAATTCCAGCGTGTGGGTGGTGCGCCAGAACAGATAGCGGGTCGATACCAGGAGCGAGAGCATACCAATGGCGATTGTCGCCCGCTGATTTCGCGATCGATTGAACAGCAGGACGCCCGCCATGGTCGTGAGGGCAAACATCCACTGGGAACCAAGGTCGAGCGGCACCGTGACCACTACCAGAATGACGGCGGCCACGAAGAGCCCCACCGCAAACCTCAGCAGGGCTTGCGGGGCTAAAAAAGGGAGAAGGCGCATTAGACGTCTCCAGATACCGTGACGTTTGCCTCTCCCAAGGCATGCGCAAGGCCGATGCGTTCTTCGACTGCGGAGGCGAAGAAGCGTAGATCCTGCAAGGCGGCGCTCGTTGGCGCATTTTTGCTTATCGGTTCGAACCGCGCGAGCGCTTCATTGATGGCCTCGTCGCGGCGAATGGTGGCGAGCAGCTGGTCGCCAAAGAGATCGCGGATGAAGCTATGGCTGTGCCGCGACAGCTTCTGGCGATCATCCAGCTGATTCAGCACGAAAACGGTGCGGTCCAGCTTCATGGCGGGCGCGGTTTCGCTCAGCCGATTCAGCGTGGCGAGCGAGGCTGCTGTCGGCAGGAGCGCGCACACATGCAGCGCGCAGCGGGGCGTAAGCAGCTCGAGCAACTGCCGGTCTTCCGATGCGACGTCCACAACCCAGACGTGACCCGGATCGAACAGCCGGTCCAACTCCCGCGCCGCGTCCCGCAGAAATGCCGGTGATCGCGTATATTGATGACCTTGAAGCAGCTTGACGCCAAAGGCGACGAGCGGCTCGCTTGCCGCGCCGTCCAGTTCGGGCACCTGTTGCGGCGGCATGAAACCAAAATGCATTTTGAGCGCATTCTGATAGGTACAATCGAGGGCATTCACCTCATGCCCCTTGCCCGCCAGGTGAAGTGCCAACTGGGCCGCCAGAAACGTCGAACCGGTCCCGCCCTTGGGGGACTGAAAAAGGATGACCGCCATCAGTCGAGATCCGAAAATCGGTTAAAGAAATCGTGCAAATCGACACCCTTTTTCGTCCCGCCCTTGAGTGGCGTCACACCATAATTGGCGAAGATCTGATCTGGCGGTGATGGCTGCTCCCGCGTCCATGCCGGGGCGGTGGCCGCCTGCGCCTTCCCCGTGCGAGCGGAGGGCAGGGTCGCTGCCGCATCGCCCACGACGCTATGATCGCCTAATACAGCGGCGAAAATCGGCCATAATTCGGTTTCGGAAAAGGAATCCTCGAACTCGCGATAGGCAAAGTCCGTTCGGTTCAGCTTCTCCAGAAGCTTACGAGCATCTCGACGCATGGGCCCCCATTAGGCTTAATCAGAAGTTGATCGCACCATATATCGTTTCTACTATAACTTTATTAACAGGAGTCCAGTCGAAAGAACTAGGCCGCATTCTTGATCTTGATCAAATAATCCTTGGCTAAAAATTCGAACGCGACTGGTAATCCACAGGAACGCGGCGCCCAGAAAGGCTGCCGTTAGCGCGGACGGTTGGGCCGCAACCTACAGGCTGTCCGTGAGCGAAGTCGTCGGGGCTTAACTTTGGTCAGTTCGATCCGTTCACGCCCGCCCCGCTGGAGGGGGTTGGACGGATTGACCTGCGGTGCGATGAGCCGGTTACGGCCGAAGTTGGCCTAAGCCCGGGGCAGGGGAGCTTCGCCGAATGCCGGCGTCGCAGTAGCAGGCACTCGTCTACAACCTGTTCACTAATGCACAGCTCACCATGGTCTGGGGTGACGGCGCCGCGACCTCTGCGACGGTTACCCTTTCAGGGAGCAGTGCGGTCATCCCCCTCTATGGCATCGTCGCCCCGCGGCAGAATGTCTCCGCAGGGATCTACCAGGACATCATCGTGGTCAGCATCGTTCATTAGCGCGGTCAGGGCAGTGATCTCGACATTGAGCCCCACGAACCGCTCAGGGTCGCCATCGCGGCCGGACACCGCCCGGCCCATCCCCAAAACCCAGCGAACAGTGTCGTCGGCGCCCACCGTGCGGTAGCAGATGCGATAGGTCTCACCCGAAGCGATGTAGTCCTTGAGCTTCGCCACCACCTGCTCGCGGTCGGCGTCGTGGACAGAACTTGACCAGATCTCTCCGGTAAGTTCGAGCGGGCAGTCCGGGCCCAGCCCGTGCATGGCCCGGCTGCGCTCGCAAAAGCGCACTACTCCAGAGGCAAGATCGAGGTCCCACAGGCCCACCCCTGCATTCCCCTGAGCCAGTTCCAGTCGCTTTAATGCCTCCTCGGCGGTCTGCTGAGCTGCCTTGATGTGGGTGATGTCGCTCGCGCTGCCGACCATGCGGAGCGGCAGCGAGGTGACCGGATGACGGGCCACGATGCGGCCGCGGTCCAGGTTCCAAAGCCAGGCGCCATCCTCTCGGCGCAGGCGGTACTCGCACCGAAAGCTTTCGGAACAGCCGTCAAGATGGTCCTTCAGGCACCTTGTCAGCATCGGCAGGTCATCGGGATGGACGAGGTGGACAAAATTATCGAAAGTCTGGGAGAATGCATCGGGGCCATAGCCCAGCCGCGCCAAAAACGCGCGAGACATTGCTATTTCGCCGGTCTGCATATCCCAGTCCCACGCTCCGTCGCCTGCCGCTTCCAATACGTGGAGTAGGTTCTCCTCGCTCAATCGCAACTGCGCGCTCGAGTATCTTTCGTGACTGATGTTGCGGAAGCAGACCTGCATGCCCGCAGAGTAGGGCCGCGCGCTTACGTCCAGCCAGGAACGGAGGTCCGGCTCATAGAACTCGAAGCGCGTCTCCCGGCGGCCTGCCACAGCCCTGTGCAGCTCATCCCAGGCGCGGGTGCCAGCGGCGAGCGGAAACCGCTCCCATAATCCAAGGCCAACAAGTTCCTGCCCACAGGCGATCAGTTGTTGGGCATTGGCATTGACATAAGTAAATCGCCATTCGTGGTCTAGCAGGACCACGCAGTCGGTCGTTCCTTCAAGGACCTCCATTGCGTGGGGCAGTGCGGGGATCGCACCGTTTGTTGTCCCAGGCGCCACCTGCTCCTCGCTGCGTTCGGAGCCGTCGTCTTGCTCATCCAGTGGCGGATCCGAGGCCGGGGTTTCGCTCAGCGGGGTCAACTCGGCATCGATTGCCATGCGCAACGCCTCGGCGAGGCTGCCGACCTCGAGCTCTTCCATCGCGGTGGCCCGGTAGAGTTCGACCGTCCGGGGACTAAGAGCAAGGCGCTGCGCGATCACTTTGTTGCTCATCCCCGCGAGCAGGCCCTGGAGGACTTGACGCTTGCGGGCAGACAAGTGCGCAACCCGCGAGCGCGCGGAGGATTTGCGCCGGCGCTGGTCCGCGGCGTCGCGCGATCGGTCGCACGCGCGCTCTATGGCGGCGATAAGTTCGGATTCCTCGTACGGCTTCTGAAGGAAATCAAACGCCCCCCGCCGCAACGACTCGATCGCAGCAGAAACAGAAATGTTTTCACCGATCATGATAACCGGCGTGCAGCAGCCCCGCGCTTCTAGCTGGGTTACAAGATCTATTGCACCACGGCCGGGCATTTCCCAGCTGTACAATATGCATCCTTCGCGGAGCCGCCGCTGCGCCAGCAGCTCCTCTGAGGTAGCATAGATCTCGGTCCTGTACCCTCGGCCGGCAAGCAGATAGCTCAGAGCGGCCCGGACTTTCGCGTCGCCGTCGACAATGTGAATCACGAATGGAATGGCGAATCTCGGCAAATGACGCGCCCGAAAAAGGCGCGACTGGCTGTTAGAGTTGCTGGCTGGATTCGATGCCACAGCGCCAGTCCGGCGTTACGAGCACTCGGTGATCCCAGGACGGACATAGTTAATCATCCCGAATTTTCAACTCGAGCCGCCTACGGGGCGACTACAGTCGGGATTCTACCTTGCCGTAGTGAAGGCCTTTGGTCGGGTGGGCTGTGTAGTCCTGTGCGAGCTAGCGGAGGGGCATGGCATGGGATATTTGACCGCCGATTCACAATGTAATGGCACGATCACACGGCCGAGCCGGATCGACCGCCGGCTGCGCCGCACGACGGCACGGTCGCTAATGGCGGCGCTGCACGACAGCGAGGCTCTCAGCCGCAGCATCCTTGAATCGAGCGCCGACTGCATCAAAATCCTTTCGTGTGACGGGACGATTCAGTTGATGAACCCTCCCGGTCTCTGCGCGATGGAACTGATCTCGGCCGACCAGATCGTCGGACGCGAATGGAGCCTGGTTTGGCTCCAAGCCATGCAGGCCCAAGTTCGCGCAGCTGTGGGTCGTGCCCGCGCCGGAGTGACGGCGCGGTTCACCGGCTTTTGTCCAACCGCGCTGGGCTCGCCGCGCTGGTGGGACGTCGTGGTCAGCCCGATGCAAACCGAGGATGGCACTGTCTTGCGTCTACTGGCGATCTCGCGCGATGTGACTGCCGCGCGCGTCGCGGCGGACGAGCTGCGCTGGGCCAGTGAGCACGACGATCTTACCAAGCTGCCTAATCGCCGGGCCTTTGAAGCTCATCTCCGGGCGGCGACCATCCAGGCCATGGATGGGGACGCACGAATCGGGTTGTTGCTGATCGACCTCGATCACTTCAAACTTGTGAACGACACGTTGGGGCACGGTGCCGGCGATCGCCTCCTGAAGACGTTTGGAAGGCGGCTGAGGGAGACGGTGCGGATCCAGGATTACGTCGCTCGGCTAGGGGGCGATGAATTCGCCGTCATCCTGCCGGGCGTCGAGGGAGAAGCTGAGATGCTAGCCATAGGCCAAAATATCCTTTCTCGGTTGCGCGACCCGATAGTCTTTGAGGGCCGTGTAATCGGAAGCGGAGCCAGCATCGGCGGTGCCATGTTTCCCCGTGATGCCAATTGCGCCAATGACCTGCTCAAATATGCCGATACCGCGCTCTACGCGCTTAAGGCGTCGGGGCGCGGCGGCACCAAAATGTTTCACAGTAACATGCGTGAGCAGCTGCAGATGGCGGCAGCACAACTGAGCTTAGCCCGGAGAGCGATTTCAAATCGGGCGCTGGTACCTGTCTATCAACCCAAGGTTGAGATGAAGACGGGCAGAACCGTCGGCTTCGAAGCGCTATTACGGTGGCACCACCCCACACGCGGCCTCCAGCTGCCCGATACACTCTCAGAGGCGTTTAAGGACTATGAGCTGGCCTCTGCCATTGGCGAGCTGATGCAGAAAAAGGTGTTGCATGATATCGCATCGTGGAGCGCGTGCTCGCTTAGCATTGGCCGCATCTCGATCAACGCGGCGCCAGCCGAGTTTCTGCGCGACGACTATGCCGAGCGGCTACTCGGCCGTTTGAAGGAACACGCCGTGTCGCCCGAGCTGATCGAGATTGAGGTTACCGAGCACGTCTTCCTCGATCGCGGCGCGGAGTACGTTAGCCGTGCCCTGAAAGTGCTGAACGAGGCCGGGGTGCGTATAGCCCTAGATGACTTCGGCACGGGATATTCCTCTCTGTCGCACTTGCTCGATTTCCCGGTCAAAGTGGTCAAGATCGACCGCTCTTTCGTTGCCAAGGTCCACACCGATCCGCAGACTGCCGCGATCGTCAGAGCGGTCGCTGATCTCGCGGCAAATTTGGGAATTGATGTGGTGGCGGAAGGCATCGAATGCCCTGAGCAGGCTCGCTTCCTTCACGCGATGGGCTGCGGCTACGCGCAAGGCTATTATTTCGGCCGTCCGTCACATGCAGATGGGGTGCCGCAACTTCTCTGTGCAAACCCGCGGCCGCAGTTAGAGGCGTTCGGAGGGCGTGAGGTTTTAGAGTAAGATTCTGGGTCCGCCAAAGCCTCCGATCAAATGCGGTCAACCCGTCGAAACGTTGCTCGCCGACGCTGTATCCTTCGAGAATGATTAAAGTTCACAATTAGCAATGTGGTCGCGACAAATGGCAATAACGTTCGAACAGGCACGGAAGTCTCTTGCCTTTCTTGATCATCATCAACTTGAACCGTCGGCTATATATTATGAGATGGCATTGGCCTATATTACCGGTGATCTCCCGGATTTGGTCAAAGACATTGAGACACGGACAGATGGCGGCGTCCGCTTGGCTTGGAGTGAAGCTGATAAAATTGTTCAGGACTTCCTCGGAAAAAACAGGGCTATGCTCGACAAGCGAGAGAAAGAAGTAGCGCAGCAAACGAGGCAATTGGGAGACCTTACGTCAGAGGTCCATGAGGTGACCAGCGGCTTAGAGCGTGATGTCGCCAACACAGTCAGCGAAGCCACCGGATGGCCGGAGGCAAGCAGTGAATTTTTGAGCCGTCTAGCTTACGCAGAACGCGAACTCGCCGAGTTGCGAAGCAATGTGACAAAGCTCCAGGCGCGACTCGATAGCAAGGCAGATGGTGAGCCTGATCAAGGTCGAGACGCATTGACACAAGCTCTCAACAGAGATGGAGCGCACGATGTATTGCGGAACCTAACCTGTGATGGTCGAAGTTACATAATCATTATGTTTGGTCTAGACAATTTGTCGGATCTTAACGCAAAGCACGATCGGTCCGTTGGTGACAATATACTTAGCGCACTCGCATCTACACTCCGACATTTCTTCCAAGAGCAAGAGCTAATCCGTTGGGCGGGCAATCAGTTCGTAGTTGTTTTGAGAGAAACCCCGCTCATGCATGCGCGTGTCATAGCTGAAGAAGCGTTGGTGGCTATGTCACAACGGCGGTTGAGGCTGCGCGGTACCGGAGAATGGATAGGCGTGGTGACAGCGTCGGCGGGCATCGTAGTCGGCCATCGCGAGATTACGACAGACGTTTTGGATCTGGCGCGAGCCAATCTCATGTCTGCGTCAGAAGCAGGAGGAAACCGCGTCAAAGGTTAGCACGTGGTCCGCCCGTCGGTGCGGGAGGGTAATCTTTTGCACCTTGCCACTCGCAATCGATGTCGGCCAAACAAGGCATCCCGCGCTACCCCATTTCAGCCTTTCGCGTCGCCGGCCGCAGCAGGCTGCCGTGCCGGTTCTAACGAGAAGGTGGAGTGATCGGGCACGTCTCCCCTCCAGGTCCAGCCGGCAGAACCACCGATACGCCAGGTTGAGATGGACCTCCCCGCATAGGCGCCGCTCGGAACGGATGCCCATGCAGTAGCCGATGATCAGCATCCGGGTCATCAACTCCGGGTCGATCGAGGGCCGACCCGTCTCGCTGTAAGAGGGGCGCAGATGCTCACGGATTGCCAAGAGATCCACGAACCGGTCGATCGAACGCAACATATGCTCTGCCGGCACATGACGCTCGAGACTGAAGCTGTAGAACAGCGCTTCCTGCGCCACCGTGCGTTCACCCATCATCGGACGTCTCCGCTGGCCCGCGATGATTGAATCAGCACTCTCCCGCTGCTTCGAGCCCGTCTTTTTCAACACAATCGGCGCTTCCCGGACGCACAGCTGCAAATCTTCCTCTTCTAGGTGCGGACCGGCAGCTCAGGCAAATAGGCCGCTATCCGCGGACGCGAAGCAATGGAATACGGGCGGTCATGACAAGGCAGCACAGGCCAGGTCGAAGGTATCGCATTCGTACCGCGCAATCCGGCGACCTTGAGATCAGTGAGGTTTTTTGCTAATGGCTTTTGGTTCAACGCTAAGCGTATCTCGCCTTTGTAGCACGCGGAGCGCCATCGATATTGAATGTTCAAGGATGACCATTGCCTTCCTATAAAGCTCCCTCGTTCCAAGACCGTATCGCCGCAGCAGGATCGGCCAAACAGAAGGCCTTAGATGCACTGAGAGCCAAGCCACCCGTCGACGAGGCACTTATGGCGGAACGACGCAAGGCGCGCGAAGCGCAGGATCAAGCAATTGCAATCGAGCGGGCGGCTAAGGCTGAGGCCGTTGCTTTAGCCAAAGCTCAAAAGGCAGAACGCAAAGCGGCCGGACAGGCGGCAGAGGCCGAAAAACAAGCCGCCGCTGATGCCGCTGCAGCACTGAAGGCCGCTAGGCTCACGCCTGCCAGCGCCGCGGAAATGAAGGCTGCGCGGGACGCTCGCTACGCTGCGCGCAAAGCTCGAAATAAATAACGCCTCCTGCGGGACGGCCGATGACCTGGTGCGATCCGCAAATTGGAGATGCCGGTGTGGAAATCTCGGCCTCATCACTGCGATAATCGGGCAGCGTAATTTTTTGAGGCAATTCAGGTAAGCGCATGGCCCGCAAGCATTTGAAACATGACTCCTACGAAGACCTGCATCGCGAGAACGAGGCTCCGGCGGCTGTAGTATGCTGCTGGCTATGTGATCGGCCTACCGGCAAGACCATCGTTTGGCACCACCCAGTGCCCAAGAGCAGGGGCGGGCGTGATGTTGTGCCCATGCATCCCATTTGCCAGCAGACGCTGACCGCCCATTTCACCAACAGCGAACTGCAGCGCTATGGGATGGATGTGGAGGGACTGCTGGCCAATCCTACCGTGCGCAAATTTGTCGATTGGGTGTCGAACAAGGCCCCAGATTTCAACGCTGCCACGGCCAAGAAACAGCGCTGATCAAATCAGCCTTGGCGTTCAGGGCAACGTATCAACACTGAGCATCCACCCGAATTCTGGAGAAAGCATGGCCGATTTGTATCAGAAAGCATTGGAGTCGGAACGCCGAAGCCTATGGGCCGAATGCAGGCTGAAAGGTCTTGCAAAGGATACCCCGGAGCGCATCCGAATAGCGGAATTGGACGAATTGCTTGCTAAGCATAAAGCCAAGAAAGGCGCCGCATCTGACCCGTCCCGCTCCGAGGGGAAAACGCCATGAACGGATACGTGAAATTCGAAACGCCCGATGGCGATGTCCTCACCATCAATGCGGACCGTGTCAGCTTCGTTCGGCGTTACAGAGGAACGGATCAAGCCAGTGCCGTTAATTTCGAGAAGGGACACTACATCGTCGTCAAGGGCGACCTCGAATCGGTAATGGAAGCGCTCGCTGAGGCGTAGTCCGCGGAGTTCGACCCTTATCGGCCGCTCCATTACCAAATCTCACTTCTCGGGAGTGGACTGTCCGCTCGTTGCCAACCGACCGCAAATTCGTCCAAGTCTGCACTTCTAATCATGTCAGCAACTGCGCCGCCAATTGTTCTCTAACCTTATTCATCAAAACATGAGGACATTGCAGTTCGATTGGACCTTCGTCTTAAATATATCCTATTGCTAATCAGCTGGATGAAATGCCGTTGTTCGGTCTTATAAGTTTAATGTGATCATCGCAGAAGAGTCACAGATCATTCGCGCAACTGCAACATCGCTTCCCTAGTGGCGCTGCAAGGCCGGTCCGGAGAGACGGGTCGATCCAAGGGGAAAATCATGATCAGCATGCGCAGCCGGATGGCCTTGACGGCCTCCAGCCTCATTTTCGTCGCGATGAGCTCAGTGCCGGCAGCCGCGGTGGACGCCGTCACGGCCGATGCCGCCGCAGCCGCGGCATTGGCGGAGGACAGCGGCCTAACCGTGGTCACCGTCACCGCCCAGAAGCGCCCGGAAAGCCTCCAGTCCACGCCGATCTCCATGTCCGTGATGCGCGCCGAGGACCTCGTCAGCCGCCATGTCACATCGCTTGTCGACCTCGGCGATGGCTCCATTCCATCCCTGAAGATCGCGCCCTTCTATTCTCGCAGTTCGGCGCTGGTCGTGAACATCCGCGGCATTGGCGTGCTGTCGGACGCCAACCAGCCAGCGCGCGATCAGGGCGTCGGCGTCTATATCGACGGCGTCTATCTGGGGCGCGCCCAGGGCCTTGGCACCGCCCTGTTCGATATCGAGAATGTCGAGGTGCTCAAGGGTCCGCAGGGCACCCTCTTCGGACGCAACACCGAAGGCGGCGCTGTCAATATCGTCACGAAAAAGCCGAGCGGCGAACTGCATGTGAACGCAACCGGCGGTATCGGCAATTTCGGCGCCTACAAGGGCGAGATGCATCTGGACCTCCCGTCGTTCAACGACATCGCGGTTAAGATCGACGGCGTGGTCGCCCATCGCGACCCGCTGGTGAAAAAAACCCGCTCTCCGGCGCCGACGGCTTCAATCAATATGACAAGCGCGGCCTGCATGTCGAAGCGCTGTGGACGCCGTCCCCCGATTTCAGCGCCGACTATTCCTTCGACATTTCTAAGGATGAATCGACCTCGCTCTACCTCAATCTCGTCGCGCCCGGCACCAACACGCGCGCGGCGATCGCCACGGTCCAGCCCGATCGCGTGCGCACCGCCAATGTCGGCGTGCCGCTGCAGCCCAGCGTCGGCAATGTGCACGGCCACCGCCTGACGCTTGAATGGGAGGCGTCGCCCGAGCTCACCCTGAAGTCGATTAGTTCCTACCGCAAGCTGCGCCAGAGCCAGTTCGACAATGCCTCGGCCGCGACCTCTATGTCCTCACCCGCGGCGTCACTGGCCGCCAATGCCGCTGGCGGCTTCACCAACTTCCAGTTTGCCCGCTACAGCCTCGCCCATTTCTGGCAGAACCAGCGGAGCCAGGAGTTGCAGGCCATTGGCGACATCGGCCGCGTGAAGTTTGTCGCCGGCGCGCTCTACTATCGCGAGCATGTGTCGGACAATGCGCAGGCGTACAACACCAACATGTTCACCAACGCAGCCGGATCGACCTACACGGTCCTTTCGCTCGATCCCGCCGCGCAGCGGATCGACCGCGCCAGCCATGTCACGACCAAGAGCATCGGGGCCTTCGGCCAGGCGACCTGGACCCCCGATATGCTGGGCAACGCCGTGCACCTGACCGGCGGCCTGCGCTGGACCAGGGACAGCAAGCATGGCGCGCTGGCGATCGTCAACGGCGCGCTGCCAGTGAACCGCAACGGCTTGGCCGGTGAGATCGGGCTGGACGCCAGCTGGTCGCGGGTCGACCCGATGGTCAATCTTGCGATTGACCTCAGCCAGGACATGCACGTCTACGGCAAATGGTCCACCGGCTATAAATCCGGCGGCGCCAATTCGCGTTCGCAGGAATATGACCCGTTCAACCCGGAATCGGTGTCGATCTTCGAAATCGGCGCGAAGACCGAGTTTTTCGACAATCGCGCGCGCTTCAACATCGCGGCCTATGCCGGAACTTACAAGAATATCCAGGTCGACTTCAGCCGCCCCTATGAAATCGGCGGCGTGCGCCAGACGCGCACCACGTTGTCCACGGTGAACGCGCCGGGCAAGGGCGGCGTGCACGGGATCGAGGCGGACCTGACGGTCAATCCGCTCGAAGGCCTGACCCTGTCGGCCTCCTACGCCTATCAATATGTCCGCATCCCCTCGACGGTGAATCCCTATCCGAACGCCGCGGGCGTGATCAGCCCCATCGCCGTGCCGATCTACCAGACCTACACCCCTAAATATTCGGCGAGCGGCGCGATCGATTACGAGCTGCCGATGGACGGCTTCACCATTCGCGCGCATCTGGACGGCAATTATGACTCGGGCTTTTATGTCAATGCCAACGACCCGGTCTATGTCGGTCCCGGTAGCGCCTCGAACGTCTACCAACCGATCGGCGAAAAGGCCTTCATCGTGAACGGCCGCCTCGCCATTTCGGACGTGCAGACGGGCACGGATGCCAAGGTCAGCTTTGCGCTGTGGGCGCGCAACCTCTTCAACGAACAGCATCTCTTCTACAAGGGGCTGAGCCCGACTTCGGGCCTCAATGGCTTCTTCAACGAGCCGCGCACCTTCGGCGGCGAGATCAATCTTCGCTTCTGACGACGGCAGGGAACGATGGGCTGAGCGCCCGTCGTTTCCCTCTGCCATCTGAATTTCACATTATTTCGGCAAGGCCGCCGATACAAACGCCGCGAGAGGAACGCCCCATGAAGCTTCAAACCGTCTTGCCCCTGATCACGCTGCTGTTGGCCGGCACGGCCCATGCCGAGGCTGTCCAGGCGCCGCTGGTGACGCGAACGGCGCTAGACGCACTGACGGTCAGCTGGTCCGGTCGGGAACCTGTCGACATTTTTCTCTCCGACGATCCCGACGCAAAGCCGGACGATGCGAAACTGGTGTCGAAGGAGGATCGCGACGGCACTGAGACAGTGAAGGTCGCAGCCGGCGAACGCGCCTATTTCCTGCTGAGGGGCCACAAGTCCGGCGATTTGGTGCGCGTGGCGGAGCGAGTGCTGCCCTTGCAGCAGGGATCAAACTTCCGCGACATTGGCGGCTATCCGGCCGCCGACGGCAAGCATGTCCGCTGGGGCCTGATCTATCGCTCCGGTGGCCAGCCCCTCCTGACCGACGCCGACGTGAAGCAGATCCAGGCGCTCCAGCTCGCGAACCTAGTCGATTTGCGCTCGGGCGAGGAACGGGTGATCGCGCCCACCCGAATAGACGGCGTACCCTACCAGGCTGTCGGCTATTCGATGTCGGCGTTGACCGGCGGGAGCGTCCCCAAAAATGGGCAGGGTGTCTATCGGAACCTGCCGACGATGATGGCGCCGCAGTTGCGTCTGATATTTCAGGACCTGCTCGCTCGAAAGGGAGCGATCGCATATAATTGCTCCGCGGGGCAGGACCGAACCGGCTTTGTCACGGCCATGATCTTGTCCGCGCTGGTCGTCCCGCGCGCCACGATCGTCGCCGACTATCATCTCTCCACCACCTACAGGCGGCCCGAATGGGAAATGCCCAAGATCGACACAGTGGCCCAGGCCAACAATCCGGTTGCGATGTTCTTCGCCAAATATCAGCAGGACCCGGCAGCGGCCATACCGCAGCCTCTAAAGGAGGCAGATGGCACCCCCTTCCTCAGCCATGCATTTGACGAGGTCGACAGCCGATGGGGCTCGGTGGAAAACTATCTCGATCAGGAGATCGGCGTAACGAAGCTTGACCTGGCAGCCCTGCGAGCTGGTTACCTCGAATAATGTGCGACACTTCCGCAAAGGCCATGCAGTCGCAGCCGACCCTTCTCCTTTGCCGTTCAGCGGCCAATTTACTATCCCTAGGTGTGGACCGTCTGCTAAGCTCACTCGCTCCTTCAGGCCCCCCGGACCGAGCGTCTCGCGGAAAGGTGCTGCCGGACATGTTTGACCGCTGTCCGCCTCTAAAGCGGCATGTTGGCGCCAGATGGGCAGCTGAGAACGCGATATCATGAAAAAGCGGAGCACAATCGTGCTCCCCAAGTGCCCAGAGGCTAGGGAGAATTTAGCCTTTGGTCTGTTCAATCATGCTGTAGTCGATATATCCGCGTGGACCTGGAGTATAGAGAGTTGACGCATCGAACTGCGCCAGAGCGGCATTAGACTTGAGGCGGAAAGGCAGATCCGGATTGGCGATGAACGGCCGGCCGAAGGAAAAGGCGCTAGCCACCCCTTTCGCAAGCAGTTGCTCGGCAAGGGCGCGCGTCAGCCCTTCGTTCAGGATGAGGTTACCCCGCCATTTGCGTCTTACCAACACGAGACTATCCAGCTGTGGATTGGCCACATCAATTAGATGGCAATAAGCAAGGTTCAAAGACGAAAGCCTCTCAAGCAATGCCCCATAGGTCTCCGTCGGATTGTCGTCCCAAATATCATTAAAGGGATTGCCTGGGCAGATGCGGAAGCCCACTCGACCCTCCCCGACAGCAGCTACCATCGCCTCAATTGTTTCAGCGGCGAGTCGGATCCGATTAGCCGCGGAACCACCATAGTCATCGGTCCGTCGGTTACTGCCGGACGAGAGGAACTGTGCCGGCAGATAGCCGCTGGTGCAATGCAGTTCGACCCCATCGAAGCCGGCGGCTATCGCGTTCCGCGCGGCCTGCGCAAATTCTTCGATTAGCTTCGGGATCTCGCTAAGCTCGATCGCGCGCGGCTCGTCAAAGGGTATCATCCCCTTATCGGTAACGATTTCTCCCTTTGCGCGGATTGCAGATGGTGCGATCGTCTCCGTTCCGGGGGCCTTGTTCAGAAGGCTGCCGACACGCCCGCAATGCATGATCTGGAGCACGATCTGCCCGCCCTCCGCATGAACAGCATCGGTCACCCTGCGCCAGCCGGCAATCTGCGCCTCGCTATGAATTCCGGGCGTACGTATATAGCCCTTGCCTGATGCGCTCGGTTGCGTGCCCTCGGTGATGATGAGGCCGGCACCGGCGCGTTGCCGATAATATTCCATCATCAGTTCGGTCGGGACATCACCATCCCCCGCCCGGCTGCGGGTCATGGGCGCCATGACAATGCGGTTTGCGAGCTCAAGGTCGCCCAACCGGATGGGATCGAAAAGCGTCGCTGTGGTCATGCCACTGCCTCTTTGGTCCAGGGGGCCTCGGCGGTACCGCGCGTCACCGTGGCGCCCTTCACGCGCATCTGATATTCCCCTGCACGGGCCCTCGGATTGAAAAACTGCCTGTACCAGATGCGCACTTTGCCGAAGGGGCCGTCCCCCTGAACTACCATGGGATTGAGGCAGGCCCTTTTGTGCCGCCAGATTTGGATATCCTGTGAAAGCGCCGCGCAGCTCGCCTCCTGGTAGGGCCGAACAGCGGCGATCGTTTCCGCGCTGGCCACCGCCTCAGCTGATTTCACTGTCAGCCCATGCCAGAGTTTAACACAGCCTTCGTCAACAGGAGTGTGACAGAAGAGCATGATCGATGGATATTCGCCTGCCATCCACGATTGAAGGATGCCTGGCCCGGTATAAGAAGTGTCATTCACCATATACTCGCCCTCGCGCCCCGCAAGCGTGCGGTGACCAGCGCGTAGATGTTGCCAAACGACATGAGCGTCGAAGACATTCTCAAAGCGCTGCATGTCAATGCTTCCGTGAATCGGCTCGAGATGGGCTTTGTCTCCAATATTGTCGATGATTTCCACTGGATGGCAGGGTAGCTCACCGAGCGGATCGATTGTCCAGTTGACCCATCGGGGATCGTCCCACTCGGCGAAGGAAGGCAGATCATAGTCAGGCTCCCCTCCCTCGGGATCGTACCAGACGAACACGCAGCCCGCGCGTTCGACAACCGGCCACGTACGGATGCACGCCGCCTTGGGAATGGGCGCGGGCGAGTAAGGAATGTCATCGCACTTGCCGTCCGGTCCAAAACGCCAGCCATGATAGGGACAGCGGATGGAATCACCCTCAATCTGCATCCCATCGCGTACGATGTAAGAGGAGCTGCCATGCGCCAAATGCGTGCCCATGTGCGGACAATATGCGTCCATCAACATGACGCGCCCGCTCTGCCCGCGATAGATCACCATGTCCTGGCCGAAATAACGAACTGCCAGCGGAGCGCTTCTCAGTTCAGCTGACGCCGCGACCATGAACCAGCCGCGGGGATAGCTAAATTCACCCAGGCCATAGTCCGCCGTATTTGCCATTATCATTTTCCCAATTGGAGCTCGCCCGTGCCCAGCACGCCATGCGCGCACGAGCGAGCTAAATTTCTTAAAACTCGACGGTCAGGTCCAAACCATAGGTGCGAGGGGCACCAAAAATTGCGCTCGGGACGCCAGCCGGGAAAGAGGTCGCGTAATAATTCTCATTGGTGAGATTGCGGCCCCAAGCCGCGATTTTGAGGCCGTCGAGGCCAGGAATTTTCGACAGGCTGATGCGGGCACCGAGTAGGCCGTTCGAACCGACAATATATCGGGGATCGTTGGCGATAGCGGTATAGCGATCTTGCCAGGCGTAATTAACGTTGACGTCAAATTTCCCGATGCCCGTTTCCGGCGAGCTATAGTCGGCGGCTACCGTGAAGCTGTTCTTTGGTGCATTTGTAAAGTGGAAGCCACTAGTGACATCATTTCCTGTAAAGTCGATCACCTTTTTGTACTTGGGATTGACACGACCATAGGAGGCCGAAAGAGTCATACCTTTGAAAATTCGCGCCGAGAGATCGACTTCCAAGCCAGTGATTTTTGCCTTTCCTGCATTCAGCACATCATTGACGCGCGGATTAACCGGATCGAGGACGTTGAGCTGAATGTCCTTATAGTCATTGTAAAAGGCTGCAACGTTCAGGCGAACACGCCGGTCGAAAAACTCGGACTTGAGGCCTAGTTCATAGGAGATGAGCGTTTCGGGACCAAATCCACGTGCAAAGGTCGCGGCCGAGGAGGCAGCCGGATTAAACCCGCCGGTCTTATAGCCTTTTGAGAGCTTAGCGTAGACGTTCACGTCTCGATTGATGTCGAACGCGATTGTGCCCGTAGGACTAAAATCCTGAAAACTCCTGCGCCCATGCTCATTGATAGCGACGACGCCTGGCGCCACCCCTGCGAAATTGGTTTTCACGAGCGTGGCATCACGCTTATCCTTAGACCAGCGGGCGCCTACAGTAATATGTAGTCGATCATCAAGCAGCGCGGGTGTGAAGGTTGCCTGACCGAAAACCGCGTAGGCCGAGTTCTTAAAATCCACTGCGCTCGTCGAGCGCCCACCAGGCGTCACCGATGTGTTGAAGCCATCACCATTCTCCGTGAAATAATAGATGCCGGCGACATATTTGAGCCGCTGGTCAATCGCGCTACCGATCAGTTGCAGCTCCTGCGTGAACTGCTCCTGATTGACGGTGTCACTGACCGTGAAGATCGGGAACAGCCCCAAAACACCGCTATGGTAGTCCTGATATTCAAAGGAATTGAGCCGACGATAGCCTGTGATGGACTTCACGGTGAGGGTGTCCGAGGCATCCCATGAAATCGTCAGATTATGTCCCTGCACCTGTGTGTCATTAGGCTGAAAATTGCGGACGGCGGCATTGCTTTGTGTCGCCCGCTTTGCTTCTGCCGGATAAAAGGGAACCTGCTGAATGAAGGGAGATGTGTCCTTGATCCACGCGGAGTCGTAAGTGTAGCGCAGTTCGACGTTGTCCATAGCTTTCCACAATGCGGCGGCGCGGATCGCATGACGATCAACGTCACCGAAACGTGGTGCCCCCGTCCCGAGGTTCTTTACGAATCCGTCTTGGCTGTTCCTCAGATAAGAAAGCTGGAAAGCCACGGTATCGGCGAACGCGAGGTTGACAAGTGTGCGCGCTCGGAACGCGTCATAGTTGCCGATGCCGATGTCTTGTTTTACCCAGGTTTCACCCAGCTCAGGCGCCCTGGTAATGAAACTGATCGCGCCGCCCGTGGCATTGCGGCCATATAGAGTGCCCTGCGGACCGCGCAGCACTTCGATACGCTCAAGTTCGGCCAAATCGGTGCCAAGACCCTGTGTACGACCAACATAGACCCCATCTACATAGATGGCATTGGGAGAGTCGCGCGTGATGTTGTTGGAAAGCTCACCGACACCACGGATGATCGGTCTGACCGACACTGCGCTGTTGGGATGCGGTGAAAGCTGAAGATTGGGCACCCCTCCAGCAATATCGGTGAGAGAGGCTATGCGCCTTGACTCCAGCGCGGCACTGTCAATTGCGGCAATCGAGATAGGTGTATCTTGAAGAGATTCCGACCGCTTCTGAGCAGTAACAATGATTTCCTGAAGACTGCCATCTTCGACTTGGCTATCCTGTGCCAGCGCATTTGATGAATATGCTGCCGAAGCGAGCAAAATCGCGACTGAGTATTTCATTTTCCCTCTCCCCATTTGTATTCAGAACCAGTGAAAGCGGCGATATAGGCCGTTTCTCTTGCGCTCCAACTGAGCGCGCCGGCCCTCGGCCGTGATCGTCTTGACCGACTTCGGCAGATATTTGCGCAATGTTGACTGATCGACGAGCATCGTTTCAATCGAAGTCGTGGTGTCGGCAAACATCCAGCGCCGCCCGATCATTCCCTCAGTATGTCCCGACGGATCGAACCAGTTGGGTAATCCGGGATCGTCGTGTGCGACAACCGCAATTAATTCGCCATTTTCTTCGAGCACGCCGGTGTGGTCGTTGATGCCAGTATGGCGGTAGCGGTAGTCATTCGTTTCCCACCACGGATTGGTGAACTCGATATTCCAGAATTCGCACTGGGGCGGTTTAGTACGCAGAATGAGCGCCTTGCCCTTTGGCACCTTCCAGAAGCAGCAGGCCGGATCACCTCCGGGGGTAGCATTCATTTTGTCGCCGGTGATCTTGCGCCAGTCGATGAACTGGTTTGGCGTCTTACGAAAGAGATCGATCATATTTTGCCAGAACACGACGGTATTCTCGAGCCAGCCGATCGTCTCGTCGAGCGCTGCCATGATCCGGTCCGCAGACATGTCGGGTGGCGGGGCTGGGGGGCCAAGCCGCTCAATCCTTGCTACCATCGGACGTTCATTTTCCCAGTCCGCGAAGAACTGACGGATCGTCAGCCGGAAAACGTCTGGGCCAAGCTTGAGCCAGTTTCCGGAATGCTCACGGGCGCTGAGCATGAGTTCAAAGTTGCCATCAGGATCTGCCTTCATGTCCCGCCCAAACAGTGCGGCGCCCATTCCACCGCCCCAAGGAGTGGGTCCGCGGTTCACGGTGGTGAAAGAAATATGCTTCGCCGACCCACGATTACCACGAACGCGATATTCCTGACGGCCATCAATCGGCGCGCCAAGATAGAGTGCATCGGAATTGTCCCCGCCCTGCTTTCGCGACGGATCGAAGTAGTGGAATAGGTCGGGATTCATCGGATCGTCGTTGTGCAAAGTCATCGACAGCCCGAGGGATATGTTGTTGAGTATATGTAGCAGACCTGCAGCGCGGGCGTTAGGATATTGCGCCGTACTCCGCGCAAAAGCAGTTTCCGCAACCCTGGAAATCCGCGCCATCATTGCTTCAAACACCTTCAACATCGCAGCATCGCTTTTAACGTCGGCAGCGTGCGCCGGTGTGATCGCCAACTCTATTGCCGACAAAAGGCTCAGTGTGCCGCTTCCTGCCAGCATGCCCCGCCGTGACAGCCCGGTGTTCAGGCCTGCTGTCTCCATGTCCATTTCAGCTATCCTTCCTGGTTCAGCGCAGCGCGGATCACTTCGGCAGACATCCCTGCCGTGCGACTCCGCTCTCATTGGCGATAAGCCTACATGATCCGATTTAAACTTACTCGCAAGTAGGTTTTACGGCGCCGCCTTTCTCCGTTTCATCCGCCGTGGGGTAGCGCATTTTTCTGTCATCCTCTGCGCAGCTGAGCCAGCGGATTATGGAAACCGCCGCTCCAGCATCCTGGAGTTTAAATCGACTTACTCGAAAGTCAATTTGACATTTTCTGAAGCGGCTGCCACATATTCGCTGATGACAACTCTGAAACCTGACATGAAGCTCAACAAGGGCGAACTCACCCGGCAGAGCATTCTGGAGAATGCGGAAAAGGCATTCGCTGAGCTGGGCTATGAGGCAACTCGGCTAGAAGCGGTTGGGGACACAATCGGCATTAAGCGAGCAGCGATTTTCTATTACTTTCGCAACAAAAAGGAGCTGTACGCCGCGATTTTCGCCGACATTCACAGCAGCCTGATCCGTTTAACCTATGAGAGGCTCGACGGAGCCGAAGATCCTTGGGAACGTCTCATGCTGCTGGTCGATGGGTGGGTCGATTATATGGTATCGCGCCCTACAGCTGCTCGGCTTATTCTGCGCAATTGCGCCAATGCTGCGCATCCCGAAGAACATTCACCAGATTATTCGGCAGGCGCGCTACAGCTCTTCCGCGATATCATTCAGGAAGGCATCGCGGCTGGGAAATTCGCGGAGGCGAGCTCAATGCATCTAGTCAATCTGCTGAGCGGTAGCATCCTTCACTACGTTTGCAATCCCGAGCAATTGGGCGACCAGAGGCCTTACCGCCCCGAAGATCCAGCGGAAGTCGCGAACTTCAAGCTTGTGCTGCGGCGTACTGCGCGTGCAATCGTAGATATACGAGAGAATAATTGATCGGCTTCGCGCGCCATGCCATCACCGCCCGTCATTGATCAGGCTTCCAAGGCGCACTAGGGTGAGTGAGCGCTTATGGCGATTGGCGTTCATTGATGGTCATGCCTGCGTAGGATTGTGCTTCTGCTATAAGAACAATCTGCCGTCTGCTTCCAAGCGGCACAAGCGTTCCCTGAGATGTCCACAAATTACGGATGCTGCCGATCGCGCTGGTCGAAGCGGAAGATCGGCAATGCGCCCTAGACGCGGTCGTTGAAGCTCCGTCACCGATCGCCTGAAAGCGGACAGAAGCGATATCATTTCCGTCAACAGAAACGGTGGTTCAAAGCGATTTCCCCTCGAACCAAAATAAGATTTTCGTTCCAACGCATTTATTGGTCCCTTTCCCGCGGCCGAGGGGTTAGTTCGATACCTGTCGGCGCTCCGCCCCCAGCCAAATGATCGGAAAATGACCATGCGCGCACTTTGCTGGCACGGGAAAGGCGACGTGCGCGTCGACACCGTCGCGGACCCTGAGATCAAGCATCCGCGGGATGCAATCATCAAGATCAGCGCGCGCGCGATCTGCGGCTCCGACCTCCATCTGCTCGACGGCTACCAGCCGACAATGGAGGCAGGCGACATCCTAGGCCACGAGAACATGGGTGAAGTCGTGGCGCTCGGGTCCGAAGTGCCCAATCTGAAGATCGGCGACAGGGTCGTCGTGCCCTTTACTATCTCTTGCGGAGAGTGTTGGTTCTGCAAGAAGGGGCTCTTCTCGGCATGTTGCACAACCAATCCCAACGCCGAGATCGCCATAAAGGCTATGGGCCACTCGCCCGCCGGCCTGTTTGGCTTCAGCCACATGCTTGGCGGCTATTGTGGTGGCCAGGCCGAGTATTTGCGTGTGCCCATGGCGGATGTCGGACCGATCATCGTCCCCGACAGCGTCACCGACGAACAGGCGCTGTTCCTGTCGGACATTTTCCCCACCGGCTACATGGCGGCCGAGAACGCGCAGATCGAGCCCGGTGATACCGTCGCGATCTGGGGCTGCGGTCCGGTCGGTCAGTTTGCGATCCGGTCAGCCCTGATGATGGGCGCCGGTCGGGTGATAGCAATCGACGAGGTGCCCGAGCGGCTGTCGATGGCGGAGGCCGGCGGCGCCGAGACAATCAACTTCAGTGAAGTCGACGTTTACGACGAGCTGCAGTATCGCACCAAAGGCCGCGGCCCTGACAGTTGCATCGATGCAGTCGGCTGTGAAGCTTCGGGCCATGGTTCGGCCGATGCGGTCCTTGACCGCGTGAAAGCTGCGACCTTTCTAGCGACCGATCGCGTCCACGTGCTGCGAGAGGCGATCATGAGCTGCCGGATGGGCGGAACGGTATCAATCCCGGGCGTGTACGTCGGCATGGGGGACAAAATCCCGATCGGCGCGATGATGAACAAGGGGCTGACGATCAAGACCGGCCAGACCCACGTCCAAGCCTATACCAAACCGCTGCTTGCGCGGATCGAGGCCGGCGACATCGACCCGAGCTTTGTTATCACTCACCCGGCGAGCCTCGAGGACGCTCCCGAGATGTACAAGAAGTTCCGCGACAAAGAGGATGGGGTGATCAAGGTCGTGCTGCGGCCTTAGGCTTCGCTGGAATACGCCCCGCTCTCAATCAGTCGCAGTGCTGATGAATGGGCAAGCCGGATGGTGGCTTCGCGCGTTGGGCTGCGTCAGCCGCCTCGCTTTAGGGAGATGACCAATCGACGACCAACAAAGAGTTGGGTGGTGATTCAAGCAGTTAACCCGAGGACTACGCCATGACCATCACGCAAGAATCCGTATCGCTCGAAGACGCTCAGCGCGTGATCGCCGCCGGTCAGGCCAAGGCCGACGAGATCGGATCGCCGAGCAACGTGGCCGTGGTCGACGCGGGCGGCAACCTCGTCTCTCACATCCGCATGGACCATGCGTGGGTGGGAAGCGTCGACATCTCGATGAACAAGGCCGTCACGGCGCGCGCCTTCTACATCGCCACCAAGGACCTGGCCGAGAACGCTCAGCCCGGCGAGCAGTTCTACGGCATCCAGAACTCCAACCATGCCCGGGTGATGATCTTCGCCGGCGGCATCCCGCTCCGCCAGGACGGCCAGGTCGTCGGGGCAGTGGGAGTGAGCGGAGGCAGCGGCGAGCAGGACCAGACGGTCGCCGAGGCGGCCGCAGCCACGTTCTGATCATCGCGACAACACGAACTAAGCAAATGGGAGATGCAAGATGGCAACGCGGGTCAGCAAAGCGGTTCTGGTACGCTTCAAAGCACTACCCGGCAGGGAGGACGACGTCTGCGCCTTCTTGAACCAGGGGCTGTCGATCGTCGAAGGCGAGCCCAAGACCGTCAGGTGGTTCGCAGTCCAATTCGGACCGTCGTCGTTCGGGATCTTCGACGCCTTTCCCGACGAAGACGGGCGCCAGGCGCACCTATCGGGTGAGGTCGGGAAAGCGCTTGGTGAGAATACGGGTTTGCTTTTCGAGAAGCCCACGATCGAACAGCTTGATGTCGTCGCGGAGAAGCAGCCAGACTAGGACGGACGGCGCCGCGAGTGCGGTGCGGATCAAGCCAGAGCCTGCACGACGGCGAGTTTGAGTAGGGGCACGGTCCCCGTCGCCGTTCGAACGAGAGCGTGCCGCGGGGCGGACAATTAGCGGGGTGAAGCGTTCGCGGTAGATGAAGCGAATTTCGAAGCGACGCCTTGTTGTAGGAGTTGGAGAGATGGCGAACGAGACTCTCATTGGCTTGCGGGTTGAGCTGGTGTCTGGGCAGGCGGTGACCCCATGACACTCGCCGCCGCGCAGCAGGGCCCGTCTTCACCGGTGTTGATGGCGGAGTAAAATGCCCCGGATCGGACATTTGAAAATTCCCCACTTCTTCTGATTGGCCCTTGTCCGGGGCGAGCCCCGGACAAGGGCCAAAG
>NZ_JBHSFZ010000017.1:0-30859 GCF_042654265.1 Sphingobium tyrosinilyticum
ATCAGGAAGGCAGCCGCCTGGCCTTCGCCCAGGATGTCGAGATCTGGCAGAACAAGAAGGCGTGCCTCAACCCGCTCGTGATCCCGAGCGACGGCCCCTATGGCAAGGTCCGCACCTGGTACAAGCAGTTCTACAATCCCCGAGACAAGACCCCCGACCTGCATAAACGCACCAACGGCCTGCATGTCACGCTCGACAAGCGTAGCTCGACGCAAGCCGCCTAAAACGCCGGGAAGGACTGTCGCGCTGGCGGCGGTCCTGCGGGTTTCGTAACAAAATGCCGTGCATAGCGGCCTGAGGAGGAGAGACGAGATGGCGACTTTAGCAGCAGAAGCGCAGGAATGCGTCCGATCGATGGGGCATGTCGCCCTATTCTACCCCAATGCCGAGAACGGCCCGGCTGCGGCCAAGCTGCTCAAGCTCCTTGGTTTTGTCGAAACGCAGATGCTGCCCTTCCCGAATGGCAATTTCTACCGCTTCGTAGTGCACAATCAGCATAGCGGCCGGGGCGACGGCATATTCTATCTGTCCGCTTTGCCCGCCGCGCAAGCCGCGCTGAACAAGGCCGCGCGCGAGGCGCTGGGCTATGGCACGGACAAGGAGCATGAGGCGGTCAAGGCGCTGCGCGACGCAGTTGATGCCGATCCTGAATATACCTTCCATGTCGGCACGCTCGTCGATTCCTTGGATGTGGTCGAAAAGATGACGCTCGACCTGATCGATGCGAACAAGAACGACCCCGATCTCAAGGGTCGTTTGAAGGTGACGGTGAACCGCCCGCGCCTTGGCAATGCTGAAATCGACGCGCGGCTCGACGCTTCACCCGCTTTTGGCGACGTCACGCGCTACGCCTATGGCCGCAATGGCCTTCAGCTGTTCGTGGAAACCGACCTGCTGTCGAGCGGCCAGATCGGCGATACGTTGATCCTCGAATTCGACTATGTCTGGCCCGGCTATGACAGCCACATCCTGTCGGTGGTCGAACTCTGATCCATTATTCACCCGTCTCCGTTCGCCCTGAGCCTGTCGAAGGGTGCCTCTTCGCTTAGGGAGTGGCCTTCGACGGCTCGGCCCGAACGGAGCTGCGTGATTTAAGGATCGGCAAAGATCGATAGTCGACACCCAATTCTCCCGCAGAGGGCGAGGCATGGATTTCGCGCGCCTCTCGGTGCTCTTGCGAGTCCCCCAGTCAGCCCACCATGATCAGCGTCAGATTATCCCTGCCGCCTGCCTCCAGCGCCGCCCCCATGATCGCGTTCATCTCTTCGCCGGGCGCTTCTCGCATATAGCCGGCAAGTTGGCCGTCGCTCAGTTCAGCCGTCACGCCGTCGGAACAGAGCAGGAAGCGGTCGCCGCTGCCGAGGTCTAGCGTGCATAGCTCCACTTCCACCGCATCATCGACGCCGAGCGCGCGGGTGATGACATTGGCCTGGGGATGGCGCGCGGCCTGATCGGCGTTGAGCGCCCCCGCATCCAGCAACTGCTGCACCAGGCTATGGTCGTGCGTCAGCCGCTCCAGACGGTCGTTGCGGAACCGATAGACGCGGCTGTCGCCCGCCCAGAAGATATGCGCCCGCCCTTCATCCAGCCACAGCCCTGCGACGGTGCAACCGCCATGCTGTCCGCGCTGGCGCATATGGCTGCGGATGCCGCTGTTGACGGCCTGCAACGCGCCGCCGATCGCGCCTAGGTCGATCGGACCTGCGGCATCGCACAACGCGGCCAGCGCGCGCACGGTCATCGTCGCGGCGACATCGCCGGCGTCATGCCCCCCCATGCCGTCGGCAATGGCCCAAAGCCCCCGTTCGGGCGCGTCCAGATAGCGATCCTCGTTGAGCAGGCGGACCTTTCCGACATGCGTGCGGGCAACCGAATGATGAGGCCGGCGGTCCGGATCCCGCTCCGGCGCGGCGGCGTGCATGGCGCTCATCGAGCGGCGCCTTCCTGCTGCGCGCTGGTTTCGCCATAGGCCGCGACGAAGGCGTCGTTGAGCGTCCCGGCCTCGCCCTCCAGCTCCGCCGCCAGCGCCTCGTGCCGCCTGCACGCCTCTTCCCAGCAGACTGCGGCCCTG
The DNA here is from genome assembly GCF_042654265.1 of Sphingobium tyrosinilyticum. Taxonomy (NCBI): domain Bacteria; kingdom Pseudomonadati; phylum Pseudomonadota; class Alphaproteobacteria; order Sphingomonadales; family Sphingobiaceae; genus Sphingobium; species Sphingobium tyrosinilyticum. The sequence continues at coordinate 2,072 of NZ_JBHSFZ010000017.1, forward strand.
CCCTTCAGCAGTGATCCTTGCCCTTGGGTCGCCGAAGCGATGGAGACCGGATCGAAGCTGCCGACGGCGGCGGTCAGGCTCTTCTGAAAGCCGTGGAAGGTCGCGACAAGATGTTTCTTGATGTCGCGGAAGGATGCGTTGAGCGCGTCCGGCCCCGACAAAAAGCTGGCCTCGCTGGCGAGCAGCAGGTCAATCGCGAGCCGCTGAGTGGGCGCCCATTTGAAAGGGTTGTTGTCTGCGCTGGTGATAACGGTCTGGGCCAGTTGATATTGCCCGCGCACGCGGTCGCGTTCGGCCAGCAGATCGCCGACGCCCAGCACCATCTGGCGATAGACAGCCCCCGCGCGCCGCAGGATATCCGCCGGATCTTCCGCGCTGAATTGCGCGGCCTCGATCCCAGCTCCCTCGCAAAAGGCGTCGAACATCGTGCCCGCCGTGATCGGCGGCAGGGTGGGCGCGTCGGTCCATTCGCTCGGCACATCGATGCGGTGGCCCAGCGGTGGCGTCATCAACAGCGTGCCATTTTCCGCTACGCCGCTCACCGACGCTTGCGGCGCATGATCGGCGGCCAGGCGGTACCGGCCCAGCAGGATGGATTGCGGGGGGGCGATCGGAATATCCTCGCCGATCGGCAGCCTTTCTTCGGTCGCCGCATCGAACACGCCATTCGCGCCGGTGCAGTGGAGCAGCAGCTGCCCATCTTCGACACGCATGGTGAGATGCGATCGCGAAATTTCCCGGTCGGGATCGATCATCACCCAATCGGACGCAGGATCGCGCCCGACCGTCAGCACCCCTTCCGCCAGGAATCTAGCATCGACGGGGGTGAGCGCATCATCCTTGTTGAACAGGCGGAAGATATACATCAGGCCACCTTCTTCTTCTTTTGCCCGGCCGCATCAGCCGCCGTCATGGGATCGATCCGCGTCATCAGCATTGCGCGTTCCGCATCGGCCAGCGCAGTCGCAACATTATCGTGCCGGTCCGCGAGTGAGGCCACCATGCGGTTCAGGGAGTCGAACAATCCGCCAATCTCGTCCTTGCGACGGTGCGAGATGCGAAAGGACAGATTGCCCGCCGTTACATCGTCGAGCGCGCGTCGCAGGCGGCGGAGCGGACGGCTCCAGATGCGCACGCTGGCGGCGCTGCAAATGGCGAGGACCAGCGTCACGAAGACTGCGAAACCGGCGAGCAGCAGGGTGGCGGTGCGTTGCGCCATGTCGAGCGATCCGCGTTCGATGACCACATCGACCTTGCCGAATGGCACGCCAGCATATCGCACCGGCTGGACAAAGCGGAAGCCGCCCCGCGTTTGGGTCACGGCGGACCCGGCGGCGGAGCTTAGGGGGGCTTCGGCGGTGGCCGCCTGATAGCGCGTGCCCAAAAGGCGGGGGTTGCTTGCCGCGCGTATGATGTTGCGCTCATCGGCAATGACGAGATGGCGCAGGCTAGGGTCGCTGGCGGCGGCCACGGCGAAGGCTTGCAAGGGCGCCCAATCCTGCTCCGCAGCCGGTCGTCCCGCATTTTCCGCGACATGGAGCGCCGCGTTGCGTGCGACAAAAGAGGCGATCGAGGAGCCGGAGGTCAGCGCCATCTCCTGCATGACCGCTTTTTCACGCTGCACCACGAAATCGACGCCAGTGCCAAGCGCGAGCAACGTGGAAAGCCCGAGCAAGAACGGCATGCGATAGCGCTGCATCCTTCCTTCCTGCCGCTGGTCAAGGTCGCCGGTCGCCGCGTCAAATTCGCGGCGGAGCGCCTGGGCCACCTGCGCGGCGTCGGCAAAACGCTGGTCCGGCTTCTTCGCGAGCAGCTTGCCGATTAGGAAGCGCAGCCCCTTTGGGCAATCGGGCACATGCCGCGCGATCTCCAGCGGCTGTTCCTGCGCGATCTGGATGGCGAGCGTGGCGAGCCCCGTGCCGGTGAAGGCGATTTTGCCCGTCACCATTTCATAGAGGACGACGCCGAGCGAGAAGAGGTCGGATCGCGCATCGACCGCTAGGCCAAGCGCCTGTTCGGGGCTCATATAGCGCGGCGTTCCCAGCACCGCGCCAGCCTGCGTCCGGGCGGCGTGCCGCTCCGAGGCGGCAACGTCGCGGCCATCGATGCGGGCGATGCCGAAATCGAGCAGCTTGGCCGTCTTGCCATTGTCGCAGATCAGGATGTTGGACGGCTTGATATCGCGGTGGACGACGCCCTGCTCATGGGCATAGGCAAGCGCGCTGGCGATCTGCGCGCCTAGCACCGCGACCTTGTCGGCGGTTAGGCGGCCCTGCGCCGCCAGCAGATCGTCCAGCGGAACGCCATCGACATATTCCATCGCGATATAGGGCGTGCCGTCTGCTTCGCCGACATCATAGATGGTGACGATGTTGGCGTGGCTTAACATGCCCGCCGCGCGGGATTCGCTCAGGAAACGGCGGGAAACTTCGCTGTCGGATCGAAATTCGGGCTTCAGCAGCTTGATCGCGATCGGCCGATCGATGCTGGGGTCATGCGCGCGATGAACATGCGCCATCGCCCCTTCGCCAATAGGCTCATCGATCCGGTATCGTCCGATCCAGCTCATCTCTTCGGGTCCATTCTGGCTTATCATCGCCGCGCCCTCACCATGGCCTGAAGCCGTCGCGCACGATCAAGGTCGCGCTGGATCAACGCATTGCCGGGGTCGAGCCGAAGGGCTTGGCTCAGCAGGCCGACGGCATTGCCGACCTGCCCCTTGTTAAGGGCGGTGAGACCTGCGGAGCGCATTTGGGCGGCGCGGCGAGGATCGGCGGTGCGCGGCGGGGGGGCAGGCGCCGGGGTAGCGGCGGATGGCGCAGGCTTTAATGCGGGGGCGGGCGGCGTTTCAGGACGCGGGCGGGGCGGGGGAGCCGACGCTTCCTTGGGCCGTACGCCGGGGACGCGAACCGTCTGCCCAGGCTTCAATGATCCGGGCGCAGCGACCTGATTATAGCGGGCCAGCAGGTAGAATTTCATCCGGTCGCCCAGGAAGCGTTGGGCGATACCCTGCATTGTGTCGCCCGTCTCGACCCGATAGGCGAAGTTTTGCGCACCCAGCGTCGCGACCGGATCGGCGCTGATGCTGTCCAGCAGATTGCGGGACCGAGCGTCGGCGGGATCGCGCTTCAGCATCATCTCCAGCTTCTTGCGCGCGCCCGCTTCGTCGCCCTGGTCGAGCAGGGAAACGACATCGCCCAGTTCCTGCGCGTTGCTGACCTGCTGCACCATGGCGGGCCGCGGCGCGCTGTTGCCCGGTTTGGACGCGCAACCGGCAAGGCTGATCGCCACTATGGCGATCAGTGTTGGTGCGATAATCCTCATCGGGCGATCCTTGCGTGCGGGGCTGGTCTGCCGGGCGACGGCAGGGTTTTTGGGGTGAACAGGCGGGTAATGGCCTGGCGATCGCGGGCGAAGGCCAGGAAATCGCTTTCGGGCATCGGGCGGGCGAAATGGAACCCCTGGAACAGCTGACAGCCATGACGGCGCAGCCAGATCATTTCCTCCGGGCGCTCCACTCCTTCGGCCAGCACGTTGATGCCAAGGCCGCGGCCCAACGCGATGATGGACTGGCAGATCGCCTGGCAATCGCGCCGGCTGTCCACATCCGTCACGAACTCCCGGTCGATCTTGAGCTTGTCGAAGGACAGCTTCTTCAAATAGCTGAGGCTGGAATAGCCGGTGCCGAAATCGTCGATGGAGATCGCCACGCCCAGCGCCCTTAACCGCTCGAACAGAAGGGCGGCCGTACGGGAATCGGCCATGGCGATGGTCTCCGTGAGCTCCAGCTCCAGCAGGTGGGGCGGCAGGCCGTGACGGCTGAGCGTCCGTTCAACGAGGCGGTCAAAACCATCGCGTTCGAGCTGGCGGCCCGAAACGTTGACCGCGATCTTGACGGCGGGCAGGCCGGTCGCCGACCAACTACGCGTGGCGCGGCAGGCAGCGTCAAGGACCCATGTGCCAATCTCGTCCGCTAGTCCGGCCGCTTCGGCGAGCGGAATGAACTCGGCGGGCGAAACGAACCCGCGCGTTGGATGACGCCAGCGGATAAGGGCTTCCGCGCCGCAAACCGACTGGCTGCGCGCGTCGATGAAGGGTTGGAACCACAGCTCAAACTCGCCGCTGGTAATGGCGCGGCGCAGGTCCTGTTCCAGCGCGAAATCGTAGCCTGTCGCCTGCGATAGCGCGTCGGCCGGGCTAAGCGCGCCGCTGTGCCGCGCAGCCAGAGTGGAAAAGGCGCGGGAAAGCAGCTTTTCCGCCGGGGTGGCTGCAGGATCGCATAGCATATGGCCCATGCGGATGACGGGCAGCAGTTCCTCGCCGCCGATCAATATGCGGTCCTGCAGCGCATAGGTGATCGCCTGCAACGCGGGGGCCGCCTCATTTTCCGACGCACCGGCGAACCAGAGGGCGAAGTGTGCGCGATCGACATGCGCGGCGATCCGCGTCGTCCCTGCCATCCGGGTGATCCGCTGCGCGATCTCGGCGAGGACTTGATCGGCCTTTTCCGGGTCGATGGCGCTCAGCCGGTCGAAGTCGGCAAATTCGATGATGCCCAAAATGCCGGGACCCTCGCTCATCGCCTGGATCAGCCTTTCGCGGGTCGGCAGTCCCGATACGCCATGGCGCTGCACCAGGCGCTGGGCGATCGACCGGTTGGCGTCGATGAGTTTGAGGACCCGCCCATGGACGGCGCGCCCCATGGGACAGGAGCCTCCTACGCCAAGGGAACGTCCGAGGCGGATCAGCCAGAAGCCTTCTACCGCTAAATAGGCGAGCGCCGCTACGGATAGAATGATCAGGAGAGGCAGGGCCGCTTGGCGGAAGGCCAGCAAGCCGGCGGGCAAGGCGACGCACAAAAGGAGAGCCGCCAGCCAAAAGCCCGGCCGGATTTTCCTCTCCTGCACCCTGTGACCAATGCGCGGCATGCTCACCCTTCCAGGCGATGCAGTACCGGCAATTGTGAAACAGATGATTAAAGCAGCAGTCGTGATTGCCATGAACCGCCTGATCTGGATTAGGGATCAGGGTTTGAAAGTCTATCTATCGCTGGTTCGCGCCATCCTCGTCCTCGATCCGGTAGGACAGCCAGCGCAGCGCCATCCCCGCTATGGAGGTGAGCGTCCCGGCCACGAGGCACAGGGCGAGCATGGGATCGTGTGCGCGCTTTTCCACGACACGATGCCCAGCAGAATGACGCTCAGCGTCGATATGGCATATCCGGCGGCTTTTATCGCGGCGCTTTTGATCATTTCGCTTCGTTGAATGTTTTTCTAATCATTGCTGGTTCCGAACGACCAGCGGCAATGGACGAGAGACACATCATGGATCGCATCTTCACCGCCATAGCCACGCGCATCGCCTCTGCCGCGGGTCAACCGCTGAGCTTCGCGCTGGCGCTCGGGCTCATCCTCGTCTGGGGCCTTACCGGACCCGTCTTTCAATATTCCGATACCTGGCAGCTCATCATCAACACCGGCACGACCATCATCACCTTCCTGATGGTCTTCCTGATCCAGAACAGTCAAAACCGGGACGCGGCAGCGATGCAGGCGAAGCTGGATGAGGTGATCCGGGCGCTCGATTCAGCGCGCGAGCAGTTCATCGGCATCGAGCATCGCAGCGCGGGCGAGGTGGAGGAGATCCGCGCCGCGCTGGAAAAGGAGGTCGGTGAGGAGGAGGGGAAGGCTGCGACGGCCGACGACAGCGTCGAACATGTGCTGCGGCGGACTTGAGCCGCCCGCCTATCCGAACTGCTTGATCAGCGAGGCGGTCGCGCTGTCCGCCCCTGCCTCCGCCACGATCGCATAAGCGGCGCGGGCAACGACTTCGGCTGCGCTGAGCGCTGCGGGCATCGCGCTGCTGGCCGCCGGTTCGGCGGCGGTGCTGGCAGATGTCTCGGCCGCAGCGCTGCGCGAGAAGAAACCAGCCTCGGACAGCAAGCCATCGAGCGAATGTGATGGGGCCGACACTTGCCCGATGTTCGTCCGCGCCGGGGGCGGATAGACTAAAGCCAGCTCGGGCGCTGCCGTTATAGGGGATGGTACGGTCGCCGCGCCGCTGCTGGTCTCCCCCGAAGGCGCGGTCATAGGGGCAGGCGCTATGGGCTCGGCCGTCGTCGCTGGCGGGGTGGTTGCGGTGCTGCCGCTGGAATTTTTGGCATTCCAATTGGCCCAGGCGTTGCCGTTGCTGTTGATGCTGACCACGTAAATCTCCGACCGTCCCCGCGGCAAGCCTATCGCGAGACCTCATTCCAAGCGGTGAAGGGACAGGGTCAGCGCCCCGTTAATCATCCGGTAAGGCTTAGGCGCCCAGCCACCACAATATGCCGATCAGCGACAGGGAGGCGAGCGTCGTCGTCAGCATTACCGCCCATGCGCTCAGCTCCATCGCCCATCGGCCTGCCTTGCCCGCCAGCACGAAGCTGGACGCGCCGCACGGCATCGCTGCCATCAGGATCGCGACCTTCGCCCAGAGCGGCGGGATCGGCGGCAGCATCCACAGGATCGCGGCGGTGATTAACGGCTGGACCAGCAGCTTCAGCGCGACGACGCGGCCGATCGGCCCTGGCGTAGCGGTGCGGCGGGGAAGGGCGATGAAGATGCCTATGGCCGTCAGCGCGCACGGCGCCGTCGCCTGCGCCAATGTCGCCATCAACACGTCGGCCGGGCCGGTCAGCGGTAGGCCGAGCACCGACCAGATGCAGCCTGCGACCGACAGCAGGATCAACGGGCTGCGAACGGTCGATCGCGCGGCCAGCTTCAGGCCGGTGGTAATGCCGTGGCCCTGACTGGCCGTCACCTCGCTCATGACCAGCCCGACCGTGAAGACGATGGCGGAATAGATCAGCATCGTCACGGACACTGGCGCCACCGCCTCCGGACCCCAGGCCAGTGTCGCGACCGGCAGGCCGATGAAGCCCGTATTGCTAAAACAGGCGCATAGCGCTGCGATATTCGCGTTCGCGCCCGATCGCCCAAAGTGCCGCGCGATCGCGAAGGCAAGGCCATAAGTAGCCAGCGCGCCCAGGATCACGGCGGCGAACATGCCCGGCACGGCCAGGTTGCGCGGATCCATATGCGCGATCGATCGGAAGGTGAGGATCGGCAGCGTGATCGCGATGACGAAGCGGTTCAGCACCTCGAACGCGCGGTCGCCCAATATGTCGTATCGACCGCAAATATAGCCGATCAGGATCAATCCGAAGACCGGCATTAACGCGCCGAAGATCGTCACCGCCATGGAATATACTGCCCCCAGCATGGCGGCATTTGCTGCCGCACCGCTGCGTCCCCTATGCCAAGCTGTGGGCGACGAAAACGGCTTTTTGTGCAATCGTAGATACGCCAATGACAATCAGCGGCGGGTAGGATGCGATCAACGCTTAAATTGCGCGGCGCTCGTGTCGAAGCTGCGCTGCGCCGCTTCCGCAAGGGGCAGCTGGCGGAAGGCATCGGACAATATTTCAACGCCATAGGGACCATCATAGCCCGCCTCACCCAGGGCGCGGATGAAGCCAGGGATGTCGAACTCGCCCTCGCCGCATAGCTTGCGATGCCGCATCGTGTCTTCGGTGATGCTGTCCTGCATAGCCATCATGGCGTCGCACAGTTCGGCCGCGATGATGAAACGGCCGGGCACCTGCGCGACATCCGCCACAACGCCGCCGGCGCGCACGACATGCCATATATCGATCAGCAGCCCGCCATTGGGGGCGTTCGCCGCCGCCACCATCCCTAGCGCCGCCTCCAGATTGGGCAGGCTTGAAAATGGCAGCATCTCCAGCCCCACCATCAGCCCATGGCCCGCTGCTTCTTCGCACAACTCGGCAAATTCCGCCGCAAGATCGGCGTCTTGGGGATCGTCGGGCAGAAAGGGCGGCATGACCTTCACATGCCGAGCGCCCAGCGCATCGGCGGCGCGAAACAGCTGCGCGCGCGCTGCGTCCGACTGGGCCCGCCGTTGGCCCGCCGCGAACCAGTCTATCAGGAATTCCAGCTCGACCAGATGCTGCCCCGCATCGGCCAGGCGCTGCTTCAGCGCCGCATAGCCAAGGCCACGCTCCTGCCAGGCGATAAGGTCGCCTAGCCAAAAGCCGTTCCCCGCATAGCCTGCACGCGCCGCCGCCTCGATCCGTTGCTCTAGCGGAAAGCGGCCGAGATTGTCCGGCCGGTCCGGGCGCACATCACCTGCCGTCGTCCAGCAGGTAGCGATCAGCTGCGGCGCGCCCATCGGGCCGCTCCGCTCAATCCATCCGCGGCGGTTCGATCCCGGCGTTGCGGCAGGCATAGTCGAGCAGCGCCGAATAATCCTTCGTCGCATAGTCGCCCGCACGCGCGCCGCCGAACACGGCATGGGCAGCCGCACCCATGGGCAGGCCAACGCGATTTTCCGCCGCTGCGTTCATCGCAAGGCTCAGGTCCTTGAACGCCAGGTCGATGGTGAAGCCCGGCTCCACATCGCCCTTGAGCACCTTGTTCACCATCAGCACATGGAACTGGCCATTGCGCGCGGTGGTGTTGCCGGTGACATCATGGATGGTCTGGATGTCGAGGCCGAGCTTGGTGCCAAGCGCGATCGATTCGGCGACCACCTGCGCGGTGGACAGCAGCATGAAATTGTTGATCACCTTCATGCGGCTGCCCATGCCGGGCTTGCCACAACGGAAGATGTCGGTGCCCATGGCGTTCAACGCCGGTTCGACACGCGCGAAATCGGGGTCCTCAGCGCCCACCATGAACAAAGATTCGCCCCGCTCGGCATGCAGCGCCAGGCGGCCGATGGGCGCATCGACAAAGGCGATGCCCTTGGCGCGGCAGGCTTCCGCCACGCGATCGGTGCCCTTGGCGTCGATGGTGGACAGGTCCATCAGCAATGCGCCAGCGTCGATATTCGCCAGCACGCCATCTTCACCCAGCACCACCGCCTCGACATGCTGCGTCGCGGGCAGGACGGTGATGACGATGTCCTGGCCGCGGCTGGCTTCGGCGACATTCGCCGCCTTCTTCGCGCCCAGCTCGGCAACCGTGCTCATCTTCGCGTCGTCAATGTCATAGACCGTCACCGCAAAGCCCTTGCGCTGCAGGTTCGATGACATGGGCAGGCCCATCGCGCCCAGGCCGATGAAGCCGATCTTGGTGGTCATTGTTTCTTCCTCTCAATGCCGTCTGCGCTTGCGCGACGATTCAAAAAAATCAGTGAAGTTTTTCCGCGACAACGCCCGCTTCCACAAGCGCGGTGATCTGACCTTCGGACAATCCCAGAACATCGGTCAGCACCGAACGCGTATCTTCACCCGAACGCGGTGGCGCACGGCGATAGTCGGCGGGCGTCTTGGAAAATTTCCCCGGATAGCCCAGCACCTTGACCGGCGTGCCGTCCGACCGGAGCATGTCCTTGATGACGCCGCGCGCAACGACATGCTCGTCGGCCAATATGTCGGGGATTTCGTTGACGCGTCCGCCCGGCAACTTGGCTGCTTCCATCGCCGCGATCAGATCGTCCGATTTCCATTTTGCGATGGCAGGCCGCATCTCGTCCTGCAACGCCTTGCGGTTGGGCGAGCGATGGCCATTGTCGATGAAGCGCGGATCGTCGGGCAGGTCGGGGCGGCCGATCAGTTCGCAGAAGCTGCGGAACTGCCGGTCATTGCCCAGCGCCACCAATATGTCGCCATCGGAACAGGAGAAATCCTGATAGGGCACGGTATTGGGGTGTTCATTGCCCAGCCGGCGGGGGATCATGCCGCCGTTCAGATAGTTGGAAGCCTGGTTGGCGAGCAGCGACACCTGCGTGTCCAGCAGCGCCATGTCGATATGCTGGCCTTCCCCAGTGCGGTCGCGATGCGCGAGCGCGGCGAGGATGGAAATGGCCGAATAAAGGCCCGTCACCAGATCGCTGATCGGAATGCCGACCTTCATCGGGCCGCCGCCTGCCTCATCGTCGGGACGGCCGGTGATCGACATGAGACCGCTCATCCCCTGGATCAGGAAGTCATAGCCGCCCCGATCCTTATAGGGGCCATCCTGGCCAAAGCCGGTGATCGAACAATAGATGAGCTTCGGATTGATCTTGGACAGAGAGGCGTAGTCGAGGCCATATTTGTTGAGCCCGTCGACACGGAAATTCTCCACGACGATGTCCGCGTCTAGCGCGATCTGCCGGATCAACTCCGCGCCGCGCGGGTCGGCGAGGTTGATCGCGACCGACTGCTTGTTGCGGTTGGCGCACAGATAATAGGCCGCGTCCTTGGACCCGTCGTCGAGGAAAGGAGGTCCCCAGCGGCGCGTGTCGTCGCCCTGTCCGGGCTGTTCGATCTTGATGACCTCCGCGCCCAGGTCGCCCAATATTTGCGTCGTCCACGGTCCGGCCAGCACGCGGGACAGATCGAGGACTTTGATCCCGGCGAGCGGCCCGGTGGGCGTCTGCTTGTCGCTCACTTGTTCTGGAACTCCGGCGCGCGCTTGCCGAGGAAGGCGGCGATCGCTTCATGATGGTCTTCGGTATAATGGGCGAGCGACTGATAACCCGCCGCCATTTCCAGCAGCGTTGGCAGCTTCATGTCCGCCCCTTCGCGCATCAGCCGCTTGGCCATCCGGGTGGCGTGGCCCGGATTAGCGGCGATCTTGCCCGCCAGTTCCAGCGCCCGGTCCATCAGCTTGTCGGCGGGCAGCACTTCGGCGACCAGGCCATATTCCAGCGCGGTCGCGGCGTTGATCGCTTCGCCGGTCAGCGTCATGATATTGGCGCGCTGCGGCCCGATCAGGCGCGGCAACAACCATCCGCCGCCACCGCCCGGAATGATGCCGAGCTTCACATAGCTTTCCGCCACGACGGCCGTGTCCGCCATCAGGCGGATGTCGCACATGCAGGAAATGTCGAGGCCCAGGCCGATCGCCGGGCCGTTGATCGCGGCGATGATGGGCACTTCCAGTTCGTGGATCGCCGGTCCGATCATCTGCACGCTGGTGCGGTAGGAATTCCGGATCTCATAGGGCGAGCCGCCGAACATGCCCGATCGTTCGGCCATATATTTGACGTTGCCGCCCGCGCTGAACGCCTTGCCATTGCCGGTCAGGACGATCGCCCGAACCGATGTGTCGCGCACCATGTGGCGGCAGAAATCGACGATTTCCTCGCTATGCGCGACCTCGGTGATGGTGTTGCGTTCATCGGGGCGGTTGAAACGGGCGATGACGACGGGGCCGTCGCGCTCGACGAGAAGGAACGGTTCCAAGCGGACTCTCCCAATGCAGGATGAAATGACGGGGCACGCTAGGCGCGCGCCCTGCGCCAAGCTAATATTGATTTTCGTTTATCCGATATATGGAAGCTATCATGGAACTGCGTCAGCTTCGCTACTTTGTCATGCTTGCCGAAACGGGCAATTTCCACCGTGCGGCCGAGCGGCTGAATATGTCGCAGCCGCCGCTGACGGTCGCCATCCGCAAGCTGGAGGACGAATTGGGCGCGGCGCTGTTCGTGCGAAGTGCGCGCGGCGTGACGCTGACGGCGGCGGGCCGCGCCTCGCTGGAGATGGCGCGGGCTACGCTGGCGCAGGCCGATCGCTTTCGGGAAGCCGCGCGAGAAGGGGCTGCTGGGGAAAGGGGGCGGCTGCGCGTTGGCTTTGTCGGCTCGGCGACCTTCGAACTGCTGCCGCGCCTCATTACGGAATATCGCCGACGCTATCCTGCCGTCGAACTGGTGCTGGAGGAAGCGACAAGCATGGAAATCGCGCGCAAGCTGGCTGCGGGCGAATTGGACGTTGGGCTGGTGCGCCTGCCGCTGCTTCAGATCGCGGCCGTGGACACGCAGGTGATCGACCCGGACGAACTATATGCCGCGCTCCCAGAGGGCAGCCCCTTCGCCGACGCGGAAAGCGTGGAGTTGAGCGATCTCGCCGCGCAGCCCTTCATCCTGCAAAGCCGCATCAGCGTGCTGCATTCGATCACGCTGACCGCCTGCCAAAAGGCCGGGTTCATGCCCATCGTCGCGCAGGAAGCCGCGCAGCTCAGCGCCGTTCTCGCCCTCGTCCGCTCGGGCCTCGGCGTGGCGCTCGTCCCTTCCCGCGCCGCAGGATCGGTTCCGCAGGGCGTCCGCCTGGTCCACCTCGCCAGCCCGGTGCCCGTCCTGACCGGCGTCGCCCTGCCGCGCGACACGCCCAGCCCGCTCGCTCAAAACTTCGCCGCGATCGCATCCAATAGCGACTAACTATCAAATTGCGCCAATTCGATATTGGACACTTCTCCCGCAAAACGCGATCAGTTCGCCACTCATTGATGGTTTCACGAGGCCGGCTTGTTCGAAACATTGACCCTTTCCGCCCTGCCGCCCGAGGATGAGGCGATCCGCCCCGCCCTGCGCGCTCTGATCGACGAAGCCATCGCCGAGCTGCCCGTCAGCCGCCGCGCTCGCTCCTGGCAGGGTTTCGACGCCTCTTTCAGCCGAAAATTGGGCCAGGCCGGCTATCTCGGCCTGTCTCTGCCCAAGGAATATGGTGGCATGGGTCGCGGCCCCTTCACCCGCTTCGTTGTGGTGGAAGAACTGCTGTCGGCTGGCGCTCCCGTCGCCGGGCACTGGATCGCCGACCGCCAGAGCGGCCCGCTGATCCTGCATTACGGCACGGAGGAACAGCGCCGCTTTTACCTGCCCCGCATCTCGAAGGGCGAAGCGCTCTTCTGCATCGGCATGAGCGAGCCAGGCTCCGGTTCAGACCTCGCCAGCGTCCGCACCCGCGCCGAACAGCAGGCAGACGGTAGTTGGCTGCTCAACGGCCAGAAGATCTGGACCACCAACGCGATGCATGGCGATTATATGATCGCCTTGGTGCGCACATCGGGCACCAGCGCCGACCGGCAACAGGGCCTGTCCCAGCTGATCGTCGATCTCAAAGCGCCCGGCGTCATTATCCGTCCGATCGTTGACCTGACCGGCGACGCGCATTTCGCCGAAGTCTTTTTCGAAGATGTTCGTCTCGCCCCCGACGCCCTGATCGGTTCGGAAGGGCAGGGGTGGAAGCAGGTGACCGCGGAGCTTGCGTTCGAGCGCAGCGGACCGGAGCGCATTTATTCCTCCGTAGTGTTAATCGATGCCTGGGTGCGTCATCTCGAAGCGGTTGGGCGGAAGGACAGCGCCACGCTGCGCCTCGTCGGATCCCTGATGGCGCAGCAGGCGGTGCTGCGCGAAATGTCGCTCGCCGTGACCGCGCGGTTGGTGGCGGGCGAGAGCCCGGTTGTCGAAGCCTCGCTGATGAAGGATCTCGGCACCAGTTTCGAGCAGGCGGTGCCCCAGCTGATCGGGGATGACCTGGCTGCCAACCCGGATGAGCCGGTCGATCCGGAACTCTACCGCACCTTACTTTATGTGACCTATGCCGCGCCCAGCTTCTCGCTGCGCGGCGGCACGCGTGAAATCCTGCGCGGCATCATCGCCCGCGGCCTTGGCCTGCGCTGAAGGGAGCCACTCCATGGACATGTCCGAACTGATCGATCCCTTCGCCCGCTTGATCGAAGATATCTGCACCCCCGCCGCGATCCGCGAGATTGAACAGGGCGGCGATACCGCAGCGATGTGGAAGGCTTTCCTGGAATCCGGCTTCCTTGACGCCTTGGTCGCCGAGGAATCCGGCGGCGCTGGCCTGTCGCTGAGCGACGCCGCCTCGCTGATCGCGCTGCTCGGCCGCCATGCCGTGCCGCTGCCGGTCGGCGATACGATGGTCGCCCGCGCGCTGCTCGCCGCTGCTGGCGTCGAAGCGCCCGAAGGGCCGATCGCCATCGCCACCGGCGCGGGCGCTGCGCCTTTCGCCGCCGTGGCTACCCACATCCTCTCCGGCGCGCCCGACGCGCCGGTAGTGACGCCAGCGAACGTCGAACCGACGGGCGTGCCACATGACGGCGGGGCCTATGTGAGCGGGCTCGACGGCAAGGCCCTGCGCCCGATCGCTGCCGCGCTGCGCGCGCTGCTGATCTCCGGTGCGGCGGAGCGCGTGATGGAAATGACCGTCGCCTACGCCAATGAACGCGTCCAGTTCGGCAAGCCGATCGGCAAGCAGCAGGCCGTGCAGCAGCAGCTGTCCGTCCTCGCCGAGCAGGCCGTCGCCGCTCGCATCGCCGCCGCGATCGGCGCTCGGGCGGGGTTGCGGCCGAAGCTCGTGGACGCTGCCATCGCAAAGCATGGCACGAGCCTTGCCGCAGGACAGATCGCCGCAATCGCTCATGCCGTCCATGGTGCGATCGGCATTAGCGAGGAATATGACCTGCAACTGTTGACCCGCCGTCTGCATGGCTGGCGCCTGGCGGACGGATCGGAAGGCTATTGGGCTGGGGTGCTTGGGGAGTTGCGCATGGCGGAGCCTGCCAAGCCAACTGCTGATTTCATTCGGGGCGCCTGATCGCAAGCTCCCGACGCAAGGGGTTGTCGCGTGTTGGTCTAGGGCGCTAAGAGGCGCAGCCAGCAGCCCTGGGCTGCGCCCTAACAGATGATCCGTGCGGCGCAGCGCTTGAGGTAGAGGACCATATTCGCATGACCATTTCGACGCCCTATCCCATCATCGACGGTCAGGAACGCAAGCAGGGTTCGCTCGGGACGATGCCGCTGGTCAATCCCTCGACCGAGGAAGTGATCGCGAACATCCCGAATTGCGGCGCGGAAGAAGCGCTTGAGGCTGCGCGCCTGTCGGTTGAGGGCTTTGCGCAATGGTCGGCGATGGCGCCTTTCGACCGCAGCAAAATCATGCGCCGCGCCGCCGACCAGATGCGCGCTGAGGTTGAAGAAGCCGCTGCCGAGATGACTCGCGAGAGCGGCAAGCCGCTGGTGCAGGCGCGGGGCGAATGGATGGCGTCGGCCGATCTGCTCGATTGGTTTGCCGAAGAAGGACGCCGCGCCTATGGCCGCCTGATCCCCACCCGGGCGAGCGACATGCGTTGGGCCGTGCACCGTCGCCCGGTCGGCCCGGTCGCTGCCTTCACGCCCTGGAATTTCCCCGCCTGGACGGTGATGCAGAAGGTTGCCCCGGCGCTGGCCGCTGGCTGTTCGGTAGTCCTGAAATGTGCGGAGGAGACTCCAAGCTCTGGCTGGCGCATCGTCGGCGCCCTGCTCGCCGCCGGTCTCCCCCCGCGCGCGTTGAGCGTCATTTGGGGCGACGCGCCCGCAATCTCTGCTGCGCTCTGCGCCGCGCCCGAAATTCACAAGGTGACGCTGACCGGCTCGACCCGCGTCGGCCGCATTCTGGCGAGCGCCGCCGGGCAGCACCTTAAGAAGGTGACGATGGAGTTGGGTGGCCATAATCCGGTGATCATCGCGCGGGATGTGGACTTGAACACGGTTGTGCCGCTGGCGGCCGAGTTCAAGTTCCGCAACGGCGGCCAGGTATGCGTGTCGCCGACCCGCTTCCTCGTCGAAAAGCCGATCTATGCCGAGTTCGTCGCGGGCGTCGCCGAAGCGGCAAGCAAGCTGCGCGTCGGCGACGGTATGGATGCGGACACGCAGATGGGTCCGCTCGCCACCGCGGGGCAGCTGTCAAAGATCGAGGCATTGGCCGCCGACGCCGTGCAGCGTGGCGCAAAGATCGAAACGGGTGGATCGCGGATCGGCAACCGCGGCTATTTCTTCCAGCCGACCGTGCTGTCGGGCATGACGCCTGAAATGGATGCGATGAACGAGGAACCCTTCGGCCCGCTGATGCTAGTGATGCCGGTCGATGACATCGACGCCGCGCTGACCGAAGCCAATCGTCTGCCCTATGGTCTGGCTTCCTATGCCTTCACCAACAGTCTGAGCACGGAGCGCAAGATCTCAGAGCGCATCAATGCAGGCATGCTGGGCCTCAACCATTATGCCATGGCGATGCCCGAAACGCCCTTCGGCGGCGTGGGCGACAGCGGCATGGGCTCCGAAGGTGGTATCGAAGGCATGGACGCCTATCTGCGCCCCTTCTTGGTGACGGCGAAGATCGTCTGAACATCAATCAGCCGCTATAATAGACTTACGTCGGCCCTCCTCCGCCTCCTGACAAGGAGGTGAAGGATAAGCTACTTGGCGCGGCATCTTTCGCCGCCGCCTTCGCATCAGGAAATCGTCAGTTGTTCCGCGCGCCTTCCTGCATGGGAGTGCGGGGATCCTTTACGCATGTCCGTTTGACGTCTTTCGCTATAATCGGCTTGACTAGGAAACTGATAAGTTTACCAACGAGACAAAGAAAGATGAGGAGGAGAGGACGTCATGAGCGATTCTCAAGTTATGGGTGCGAGCCCTAGCCCAGCGCTTCCGGCCACAATGCCGCTGGCCCGCGTGCATGGTGCGGGGGACATGCGCATCGACCAAGTGGAAGTGCCGGCAATCGGGCCGTATGATGTACTGGTGCGCGTGGGCGCAGCGGGTGTTTGCGGCAGCGACCTCGGCTATGTCGCCGCAGGGAATATGGGCGGTGCGCCACTTACTGAACCTTTGCCGCTTGGACATGAATTTGCCGGCATCGTCGAGCAGGTAGGAGCCGAGGTGCGCGACATAGCGCCGGGTCAACGCTGCGCCGTCAACCCCGATAGCGGGCTTATCGGCGGTGGCGGGCCGGGCGCGTTCGCCCCGTTCATCCTGGTGGAGAATGCGCGCCTCGGCTTGGAGATTTGTCCCATCCCAGACAGTCTGCTGCTGGAAAAAGCCGCTCTGGCAGAACCATTGTCGGTGGCGATGCACGGCCTGAACATCGGCCGGGTTGAGCCGGGGGATAAGGTCGTGGTCCTGGGCGCGGGTCCAATCGGCCTATGTACCGTCATCTGCCTTCGCCATCGGGGCATAAGCGACATCCTGATCGCGGATCTGTGCGACGCCCGGCTGGAACGGGCGCGCCAGCTTGAGGCGAGCGTTACCGTCAATCCGTCGTGCGAGTCGTTGGGCCATGCCGTCGGCCAAGCGCATGGAACAGGGGAGCGGTATGGTCTGCCCTTCGTGGGCAGCGATGTCATCATCGATGCGGCAGGGTCGCAAGAGGCCCTAGGTGAATTACTGGAACTGGCGAAATATCAGTCCCGTGTGGTCATCGTCGCGCTACATAAAAAGCCGATGCCCATCAATCTTTGGAAGATGATGGCCAATGAGTTCAGCATTTCCGGGTCGATCGCGAGTGATCGGGCGGAAGAGTTCAACGAGTGCGTGAAAATGCTGGCTGACGGAAAGGTGAATGTCGATCCGCTGATCAGCCATCGGATCGATTTCAACCAGCTGGACGAAGCTTTCCGAACCGCCGCAGATCCGGAGGCGTCGGCCAAGGTGATCGTCACTTTTCCACAAGTCGCGTGAGAGGCGGGCATAACCGCTCCACAATCCAGAGGATTTAAACATGAGTGAAGTTCAGCTGCGCGAGCTGCAGGAAATCCGTATCGACGACATGGCCGACCCGGTGGTCACCCCCGCGATCCTTGCCGCCCGCAACGGGCCTGCGAATGTGCCTGATCGAATGACGGTGGAAGAGGTGCTTGCCAGCGCGATCGTCCAAGCGGGCGGCCTGGATGATTTTGGCGACGATCAAAGCTTTCGTGAGCGCATGGCGGTGACGCTGCAGGCGTGGGACGAGGATGAGGGCCTTACCCGTGGGGCACGGATCACGCTGCTGAACCATCTCGTCCGCGTCATGGTAAATCGTCTTCATATAGAGGATCTGGTCAAGCGGCATCCGGAGATATTAGAGATTGAGATCGATCGGCCGCTGTTCATCGCTGGCCTGCCGCGTTCGGGCACTACCCATCTGGTCAACTGGCTGTCGCGGGACGAGCGGCTGCGATCGCTTACGCTGTGGGAATCGGAGGAGCCGGTTCAGCTGCGCGATCTTGCACCGGGCGAAGTCGATCCCCGCGCTGTGCGCAGCGCCGAATTTTGGAGCGCGTTCGAGGCGATGTTGCCGCACATGGCGGCGATGCACGGGATGGACGCAGCGTCCATCCATGAGGACAATGAACTGCTCTACATGGATCTCAACTGCTATAGTTGGGAGTTCCAGTCACGGATCCCCCGCTGGATCGACTATTATTTCGCGCACGACCGCACGCCCAGCTACGCCTATGAAAAGAAGGTGCTGCAGGTCCTGACATGGCATCGCGGACCTAACCGCTGGTTGTTGAAATCGCCGCAGCACATGGAAAATCTGGCGGCAATCAAGACGGTTTTCCCCGATGCCACGATGGTCATCACCCATCGCGATCCCATCGCGGTGCTGCGGTCGCTGACTACCATGCTGGGCTATAGTGATCGCATCCGCCGCGATCCGGTGGACCCGCCCGCCCTCGCCCAGCTTTGGCTCGACCGCATAGAAAGGTTGCTGCGCGCTTGCGTTGATCAGCGCGAGGCATGGGGTCCTGATCAGTCGGCCGACATCCTGTTCCATGAATATATGGCCGATCAGGAGCGCGTGATGCGGCGGGTTTACAATCTTGCGGGGCTGGAACTGACATCGGAGGTCGAGGCTCAGCTGCTCGGCTATCTGGACGAAAATCCTCGCAACAAACATGGCAAGGTTGTCTATGATCTCGAAGGCGTATTCGGTCTGAACGAGGCCGCCGCGCGTGAGCGGTTCGCCTTTTATTATGAGCGTTTTCCTGTGAGGCATGAGGTCTAAGGTGGAGGCTGACAGCTCTGCTATCCCGGCGCCGATCGGCCGTGCGGACCAGACGCTCGCAAAAAAGCGCCGCCTGCTGCAGATCGCGCGCGAAGAATTTATCCGGCAGGGCTATCGCGCCGTCACCATGGATGCGATCGCTCAGGCGGCGGGGGTGTCCAAGCGCACACTCTATCTTTGGCATGAGGATAAGGCTGCGCTTTTTCGAGCCTGTCTTAACGCCGGGGTTGAGCGCTTTCCCTTGGCGCAGTTCAGCGATGCCGCTGAGCCAGAGTCCGACCTGCGTGCGTTCGGCGTTGCCCTGCTCCAGGAATTCACTCGCCCATCGACTGTTGGCATGGCCCGGCTGTTGATGCGCGAGGCTCATGAGTTCAGCGAATTTGGGCCGCTGATCCGGCAAAGTCGGGATGACTATCTCGCGCGGCCTCTTGCCGAGTATCTGGTGCGGACAGGTATTTCAAAAAGGGACAGCGGCAGCGCCGCCATGCTCCTTTTATCGATGATATTAGCGCCCGTTCACAACGCCCTGCTGGTTGATGATGCGTTGCCGGACGAGCAGCAATGCAGACTGCACGTCGAAATAGCGGTGCGCACCTTTATGCGCGGGACAGAGAGAGGTGCCAATGCGGCGGCGGCTTGACCAAAGGAAGCGCGGTTGCTATCGCAAGTGAGTGTTTACTTACTTATCCGCTTTTGAGTCGGAGAGGGATGGAAGAAATGGCTGAACATGTTGATGGCGCAGTGATTGCACGGGATTGGCACGACCGTAGCCTGCCGCTCGCCGACACCGAAGAACTGCACACCGCCCTGGAAGAAGCAAATATCCAGACGCTGCTGATGGTCTATGTCCATTTGACCCACGATGCCGCGATGCTGGACGTGTTCGGCAACTATATCAAACCGCCGTTCGCGGTTCCTGGCACCGAAATCCCGAACGAATATCTGCACGAACTGCGCACAAAATTGCTGCATGTGCTGACGACCCCGGGCGCCGCGCGTGAGGATGATCCGTCCGAAGCTTTGATGCAGCGGATGATGAGCGTGGGCGTGGGCGAGGAAGTCGCCGACGAATTTCTGCCGCTGCTGTTCGACCAGATCGGGCTAAAGCTGCCCAAGCCGCGTAAGGAGATCGAAGGACGCCCTGCGCCCAAGTCCGACTTCAAGGTGCTGGTGATCGGCGCGGGCATGACCGGCCTTGCCGCTTCACTGAAGCTGGAGGAAGCCGGTTACGAGCATATCGTGATCGAAAAGAATCCGGAAGTCGGCGGTACTTGGTACGAAAATCGTTATCCCGGCGTCGGCGTCGACACGCCCAGCCACTTCTATTCCTATTCTTTCGAGATCACGCCCGAGTGGACGCACTACCATCCCAAGGGCGTGGACATGCAGAAGTACCTGCTGCACGTCGCCGACAAATATGAACTTCGCCGCAACATCCGCTTTAACACCGAAGTCCTCGCGCTGCGCTATGACGATCTAGACGCGGTGTGGAACATCACGGTCCGTGGCAAGGACGGCAGCGAAGAAGTGATCCGCGCCAACGCTGTCATCAACGCCCACGGTCCGGTCAACCGCTGGAAGTGGCCCGACATTCCGGGCCGCGAAGACTTCCAGGGCAAGATCATGCACACGGCGAACTGGGATCCTTCAACACGGCTCGAAGGCAAGCGCGTCGGCATCATCGGCACGGGCGCAAGCGCCGCGCAGCTGATCGGCGCGATCGCCGATCAGGTCAGCGAACTCACCGTGTTCCAGCGCACCCGCTACTGGACGATCTACAATCCCGAGATCAATCATGAAGTGTCGCCGGGCATGAAGTTCGCCCTGCGCTACATCCCGCACTTCCGTGAATGGTTCCGTTTCCGCGTCTATTGGTTCGCGGCTGATGGCCTCTACGCGAACGTCGTGAAGGATCCCGAATGGCCGGTGGACAGCCCGTCCGTATCCGCCATGAACGAAGGTGCGCGGCAGTGGGCGCTTGCCCATCTGGAGGCGAAGTTCCACGACCGCCCCGATCTCAAGGAAAAGATGACGCCGGACTTCCCGATCTTCTCCAAGCGCATCATTCTGGACGCGGGCTGGCTCGACGCGCTCAAGCAGCCCAACGTCACACTGGAGCAGGGCGGGATCGAATGCTTCACCCCCAAGGGCATCCGCCTGAAGGACGGGACGGAGTATGAATTCGACATCATCATTTGCGCTACCGGCTTCGACGTCGCCAACATGATGGGCAAGCTGGAAATCATCGGCAAGGGCGGCCGCTCGCTGCGCGACGAATGGGGCAAGGACGATCCGCGTTCCTATCTTGGCGTGACGGTGCCGGGCTATCCCAACTATTTCATGACCGTTGGCCCGAACAGCGCGCCGAACCATGCGGCGGGCCAGAACCTGATCTCAGAGGCGCAGGTGAATTACATCATCGAATGCCTCGACTGGATCAACGCCAGCGGCGCCCGGGCCGTGGAGCCCAAGCAGGAAGCGTTCGAGACCTGGAACCGCCAGGTCGAGGAACAGATGAAGAATATGATCTGGACCCACCCGCGCGCGAACAGCTACTACAATAACTCCAAGGGTCGCGTCTTTCTGTCCTGGCCGTGGCGGCTTGTGGACCTATGGAACCAGACGCGCGGGCCGGCGAAGGAGAATTTCGAACTGCATTGAGCAGCTTCGATGGATCGATAGCAAGCGAGAGCCGGTCCGAAGGGCCGGCTCTCACTGTTTTAGGGGCATCATCTGTGCGCCTGAACCCACTCGGCCTCTGTTCGCTTTGAGTTGAGAAACGGTGGGGATAACGTGTCTCCGCTGCGCTCGACACGAACGGTGTCGGCCGCGCCTCAACCGGAAACCGTGTATCCCCCATCCACCGCCAGTGTTTGACCCGTGATCCATGCCGCACCGGGGCTCGACAGGAAGAGGATTGCGTTGGCGATATCTTCCGGCTCACCGGGCCGTCCCAAGGGCGTCCGCGCCAGCGTCGGAGCCATCCAATCCTCCTGCGCGAAGGTGCCTTCGGTCATGCGGCTGCGCGTAAGCCCGGCGGCGACGGCGTTGACGCGGATGCCGCGCTCCCCCCATTTGACCGCCAGCGTGCGGGTCAGTCCGACAAGGCCGGTCTTTGCCGCGCCATAGCCGGGCACAATGGGAATGCCGAAATAGCTGCTCATCGAAGCAATGCCGATGACGCTCGCACCGCCCGCCAAGCTGCTTTGTGCGAGGAGGTCGGCACTACGCTGGGCCATGCGAAACGCGCCGACCAGCAGCATGTTGACGGCTCGCGCGAACACATCCGGCTCATATTCGTCAAGGCCCAGGCTCGGTAGCGCCATCCCGGCATTGTTGACGAGTATGTCGAGTTTCGAAAGGCTCGCCGCAACCGCATCGATGCTCTCGCCATCCTCTACATCCATGCGCAGATAGCGATAGCCGGACAGATCAGCATCATAATCGGCTGTGTCGCCGCGCGTGCCGGTGATGGTCACATCTGCGCCTGCTTGGCGATAGGCCGCCGCGGTGGCTGCGCCGATCCCGCTAGTGCCGCCAGTGACAAGCACATGCGCACCGGAAAAATCATAGGACGGGTTCGTCATACTGCCTCCACTTCGACCCAGCGGCCTTGAGCCGCAGACAGGCGCGCGGCGTCCAGCACGGCTTGCCCTGCCGCCGCGTCGCTAAAATCCCCCGCCGGATCAGGAAGCGGTGGCGCGCGACCTTCGATCCGGGCCTTCATCTGGCCGAACAGCTTGGCATAGGGGGCGACATCGAAGCCCTGCGTGTGCCAGCGGTCCATTTCCGTCTGGATCAGTTCATCGATGCCGAAAGGCTCGGGCGCGGGATTCACAAGTTCGGCGGGCATCGGAATCTGCCGCGTTCCGTCAGCATCCTTGATCCAGACTTCTTCCGGATCGCCAAAAGCGCTCCCGGACTGGATCCAGGCCGCACCATTCGTGCCCGCAACCTTGGTCGCCATGACGAACGGACCAGGGAAGCTCATCGCCGCCTCGATTGCGCCCAGGCAGCCGCTTTGGGTCCGGAACTGGACATTATAATAGTCGTCCGAGGTCATCGCCGGGCGCGTGGTGGTCAGCTTGCGCAGGATCGCGCTGACCGCGACGATCTCGCCCAGGGTGGATCGGACTTGGTCGATCATATGCGTGCCGAATGCGCCCAGGAAACCGCCGCCCTGTGCAGCGTCCGTCCACCAGTCGGCAAGTGGTTCCTCCTCTCCGCTACCCGGCTGCTGGTATATGCGGCTGAACATCAGCGGATCGCCGATGAGGCCATCCTTCACCACCCGACGCAGCAGCGCCTGCGCGCTGTCGAAACGGAACTCGGCGCCCAGCGCATGGACGATCCCCGCCTTTTGGGCGGCGGCCAGCATCTCCCGCGCTTCGGGTAGATCGCGTGCGAAGGGCTTTTCGCACATGACATGGCGGCCCGCGGCGATCGCCTGCATGACGGGCGTGTAATGCGCGTGCGGCGGGGTGGCGACAGTGACCAAGCGAATGCCCGGATCGTCGGACAGTACCTGTGCCAGATTATCGGACGCAAGCGGAATGCCCAGCGGCGCTGCGCGCTGCGCGGTCCTTTCCTGATTCCTACCGACGATGGCACGCACCTCAAATCCTGCATCGCGCAGCGCGCGGACATGCGTGAAAAGTCCAAAGCCCGTGCCTACGACGACTGCGCCGATCGGCGCTTCCTTGCCCGTCATCTCGTTTCTCTAGCCTTTCTGATGATGTCGCGAGCGGCTGGCGCCCATGAAGCGATGGCCTGCGCCATCGGCATGCCGTTGATGTTTTTCGAAAAGACCTCGACTGAGAAAGGGGCTGTGCTCCCAATCTGATCAAGCGTCCGGATGAAGCGCGTAAGGTCGAAGCTTCCCTGTCCGGGAACGAGCCGACCGTTCATCGTTTCGTGCAGCAGGTCGGCTTCTGGTTGCGCAGGCGCATCGTTGATCTGCACGGTGTGGATGCGCGATCCCGGGATGCTTTCGAGCAGCTCGAAGCTGGACCCGCTCCTGAAGAAGTGCCAGCTATCGACCGTGAGCCCGCCATTGGGCCGTCCGGCCGCCTGCACGATTGCCCATGCGCTCGCCAGATCGGGGATGCCGCCAAAAGGCAGGAACTCAATATGGACTTTCAGGCCATAGGGCGCGGCCAGATCGCACAGATGCGTGAAGGCTTCAGCCGCCTCATCCAGCGAGGGGGAGACGCCCATCATCTCGACGGCCGTGATCGACGGCGCACCGATGCGCGCGGCCGCTTCCACCACGCGCTCGGGCGTCAGCGATTGAAGCAGCGAAGCCAAAGGCGCGTCGTCGCCCGTTCGACGATGACTGGGCAGCCAGCAAGCCGTGCAATCCACCTCCATAACCGTCAGGTCATGATTGGCGATCCGCGCCGCAATTTCGGACGGCTTCATCCCTGCCTCTTCCAACGACCAGACGTCGCCGGGCATTAACGAGATGCCGGTAAAGCCCGCTTCACGCGCCGGGGCCAATCGTTCGAGCAGCGGCACATGTGCAAAAGGCGGAGCGGACAGGATCAACGGCAGATCCTCTGTCATGCCGCCTCCAGCCGGAAATTCAGTTCCAGAATGATCCCGTTCCGCTCCTCGACGAACAGCTGGCAGAGATTGGCGGGCGGATAGTCTTTCCGCACTACCGCGAGCCCGGCAGCGTCCAGCCGGGCGACCATAGCGGGCAGGTCATCGCACTCCAGCGCGACATGATGCACTGCCCCGCTGCCCCGCGCGGGGGTGAAGGGCAGCGCGTCGTCGCTGGGATAGGCCGCATCCACCGGGCCGATATGGACGATCGCCCGCCCGTCCGGATCATGGATCCAGCAGCCTTGATCGATCGATCCCGCCCCAGGCGCGGTCTCCGCCCGCAGGCCCAGCACATCGCGGAAAAAGGCCGCGGTGCCGGGTACATCGGCGGTCCGGATATTTACATGGTCAAGAGTTCGCACGGCCATGGCGTCAGTCCACGAACTGGCCGGTGGCGATCGCAGCCTCCGGCTTGAGCGCCGTAAGCCCTTCCGCCTCAAGTTGCGCGAGCGGCAGGCGCCACAGATTTACGGCCGCAGTGCTTTCGGTCCGCACCAGGCGCAAGCCCCAGATGCCTTTCTCATGCGCGTAGGAATTCACCCAATTGCCGCCCAGGCCCGGGTCATGCTCGGCGATGATGATGCGCACCCGGCCGTCGGGCTCGGCGGCGAAGCGGTAATTATTGACCCAGCCGTTGCCGTCCTCGAACGTGTCGAGATTTTCCTGCCAGATGTTGCAGATCTGGAAGTTCCAATATTCACAGTTCGGCGGCACGAATTCGAGCACCAGCGCCTCGTCCAGCCGCTTTTCCCATCCGCCAAAGGCGACATGGCGATCGGGCACGCCGCCGTTCGACAGATATTGGGCGCGGCTATAGTCCAGCCGGTTGAGCTTGGCGGCGAAATTGCCCTGCGTCCCGTTCCACCAGTTGCGGACCAGTTCAGCATAGCCCAGCACATTCTGCGCGGCCCAGGCCAGGTTGTTCGCCATCAGTGCAGGCGTCACCGGCTCAGGATCCGCGCCGTCTAGCCGCTCGATGCGCATGTCGGGCGCAACTTCCTTCTCCCGGTCGCTCCATACCAGGCGGATAAGGATACAGTTGGTGTCAGGCTGTAGCTTCAGCCAGTTCTTGCCTTCGCCCGGATCATTTTTTGACAGGATGATCTCAAATCTCCCGTCGGCTTCGACGCGCAGCTGCTGACTGCCAAGAAAGCCGGTGGTTTTGAGGTTGGCGGGATCGAATAGCTTAAGACCATCGACGCCCAGCGGCGCCCAGTCGCGTGCGCCTGCATCATCCGGCGCGGGCGCGCTCAGCAGGGCCAGGACGAAATAGGGAATGGTGCCGCGCGTACCGACGATGCGATAATCGCGCGCCTCATCGAACTGGCACATCAGATGGTCCTGATCGACAGTCTGGACGTTGATCGATTGGCGCCATACCATGTCGCGCAGGCGGGGGCGGGTCGGCTCCGCATTTTCGATCAGCCGCTCGAAACCCGACCGCGCGAGGCGGGTGAGAAAGCGATACCATTCCGCCCGGTCCAGATCGGATGGATCATCTCCGAACCGGTCTATCATCCGTCCTGCGACCTTCAGCACGTCGCAGAAATCATCCCAGGACTGACCCGAAAGCAGCCTCTGCGCCGAGCGCGCCTCGATCTCCCGCATATCCATTGCTTTGTTGAGCGCGTCAGCCATCGCGGCCCATCCTCTTCCTGTTTTGATCAGCGGAAGGTGCCATCGCCCCGGCGTGGGGGCCAGCCTTTCTTCTGTCGATCCCGTGCCATTATCCTTCCTGTGTGACGCAAAATGGTTTTGCGACATCCGACGGGCGGTGGGAACGGCATTGACCGGAAAGTTATAGATTGATAACTTTCTTGGGTCGATAGCGGTGCGGCCCGGTGGCGTGCACGAGTCGCTCGCCTGTGAGAGGAGTTAGGAAGTCATGCTTACCGATGCGCAGAAGCGCCATCTGTCCAATATCTTGCAGCCGGTTTCGCCGCCGCGCGAACTGCACAATGTGTACACCGAGGATCAGCGTCGCCGTTTGCTGGACGTGGTGCATAGCGGCGCCTGGAAGCTGATCATTGCGCAGCATTTTCCCAATGCGGAAGCGCTGATCGCGACTTTTGCAGGCGGCTTCCCCGAAGGTTTCGAACCGACGCTGGACATGTTCCTGACGCCGACCTTCCGCGGCTTCTATGCTAATTACTCAACCTGCATGTTCCCGGAAATTCAGGACACCTTCTACAATCCAACTTTCCTGGAATATGCGAAGGCCTATTGGAACGCGGACTATGCCAAGCCGCAGATGATGCTGTTCAACGTGAACGGCCCGTGCGGCAACAAGGATCCGGGCCATCTGGATTCGCCCAGCTTCCGCGGCGTGCGTTACGAAAATTCGCCGACCTGGCTGTGCTCGATCATGGGCCGTTCGGGCCTGTTCCAGGATTATCTGATCAAGATGGCGCAGGTCATCACCTGGTTCAGCCTTGATGCCAATAGCGGCTTTACCTATTGGCCGAAGGGTCCGCTGGAAAAGCCAGCCCGCCTGCAGCCGCCGGTCTATAACCGGGGCGTAGTGGTGCAAAATGAGATGCTGGTGCATCGCGGCGAGGCCAACGGCCCGCTGGAGCGGCAGAATCCCAAGGGGCTGGGCTTCGACTCGCTGTTCAGTGGTGAACCGGGCAACCTTGACGGCTGGCTGGTCAAGACGGGCGATCAGGTCATCGAGCGCTATCACACCGACGACCTGCGCTTCCTCGTTCACTGGTCGGCGGAGGTCTTCGAGGACTATGCCGAACTGAAGAAGAACATGGATGGGTCGGACAACCTGACCTATGATCAGGTGTTTGACACGCTGATCAAGGATGTCCGTTCGCGCGGCATCCAGATCGAAACGCCGACCGACCCTCTGAACGATCCGGCGTTCATCAAGGCGCTGAACGACGCCTATGACTATGGCGGTCCTGCCGAATATCCGGCTGAAGCCCCGCGTGAGTTGGTTGCGGCCTGACCGGACCAGCGAAGGGAAATATGAAAGGGCGCCGCATTTCGGCGCCCTTTCTTTAGATCAGTCGATCGCTGGCTCCAAGTCGTCTGGTCCCCAATAGGCTTTCAAGCTGGTGATCCGCCCTTGCGCATCGAACGTGCAGACGTCGAGAGATCGGATCAGCAAACGCGGACCTTCGGGGGGCTGAAAGGTGACGTCGAAAACCAGCGCGGCGGCGTTGGCATGCGACCCCCGGATCGGCGCGACTGGCTGAATCCGCGTCTTGAACGCGACCGTATCGCTGAACCAGGCCGCTATTTCCTCTCCGCTTTTGGGCGGCGATCCGAGTGGGTCCTCGATTATCGCATCGGGCGCGAAAAGCGTCAGGACGCCGTCGCGATCCCCTGCATTGATCCGATCGACATAGGCTTGGAGCGTAGCACGCATCTGCGCGTGGGTCGGCGGAGAGGCGGGAGTATCGCCAAGGGAAACGGATCGCTCGGTCATGGGGCTCACCTCATTTAACGGGCAGTCTTAATGGCTTGATGCCCCGCATTTAACATAGGATCTTGCACTTTCCCTATTGTTTTGCGTAGTAGGTTGCAGTTTTGAAGTTCAGGACAATTGCTGCAGGCTGGTGACTCGCTGCGCTTGATGCTAATTTGGCCGGACAGTGAGAGGATTATAGCATGGCCAAATCGTCGGACTATCGTCTGGGAGAATTTGAGTTTCCCCGTGGCTGGTTCATGGTTGGGGAGAGCGTCGAGGCGACGAAGACGCCCAAGGCGATGCGCTATCTTGGCCAGGACATGGTGATGTACCGTGGTGAGAGCGGCACGGTTTATGTGACGGAGGCTTATTGCCCGCACATGGGCGCGCATCTGGCGAAGAACACGACCAGCTACATCGTGCGCGACGGCGAGCAGATTGAGGGCGATTCGATCCGCTGCCCCTTCCATGGCTGGCAGTTCGGTCCCGACGGCGCGTGCAAGAACATCCCCTATTCCGACTTCGTGCCCAAGGCGGCCAAGCTCAAGACCTTCCCGGTCGTTGAGCGTGCGGGCACCGTGTGGATCTGGCATGATCCTGAAGGGCTCGAACCCAATTTCGACCTGCCCGACTTTGGCGGCCATTATGACGCGCCGGGCTGGGTCAATTGGAAGATCGATTTTATGGGCGATCTCGACATCCACCCGATCGAGGTGGTGGACAATATGGCCGACTTTGGCCATTTCGTGCCCATCCATGGGGCGAAGGACTTTGTCTATTTCGCCAATGAGTTCAAGGATCACATCGTCCACCAATATTATGCCGCTGGCCACCGCACGCTGGTGACCAACCCGGACGACGTGCTGACGCTCGACACCTGGTACACCGGCCCTTCGATCCTGCAGTCAGAGATGGAGGGGACGTTCAACAGCTTCATCCTCATCACCCACACGCCGATCGAGGATGGCAAGATCCGCGTCTGGCACGGCCTGATGGTGCAGGTGAATGACGGCTCTGCGCCGGTCACCGATGACCTGCGCGAAGCGGCGCTGCAATATCAGGAAGGCAGCCGCCTGGCCTTCGCCCAGGATGTCGAGATCTGGCAGAACAAGAAGGCGTGCCTCAACCCGCTCGTGATCCCGAGCGACGGCCCCTA
>NZ_JBHSFZ010000018.1:0-41822 GCF_042654265.1 Sphingobium tyrosinilyticum
TCCACACCGCTTGGACCCTCATCGCTTCAATCCGCATGCTCAGGCGCAGAACCGCAAGGCTTTGTCAGAATTGAGAAACTTCCGAATCCGGCTCTAAGCAATTTGAGGCGACAGTGCTCATCACTGCGCCGACTGTCGAGGGGATCTGCGGTTTCTGCGCAGTTCAGCTTGTCGCCGCTTCTCATGGTCTCCGTTGCCTGCTGTGGCCAGCAGTCACAATGTCCATTTTCATTAAAAAGTTGCGCTTGATATTATTTCAATACTCCGTTCGAATAGCATTGACGACGGGCGGGGAGCCTTCTTAACACGAGACCATGAAACGCATCGTGGCATGACGATGGGGGAGGAGTTCTTTATGAAGTTTTCGACGGCCATATTGGGTCTCGCCGGCGCAAGCAGCGCGGCTTTAGCCGCCCCAGCGTGGGCGCAGACTTCCCAAGAAAGCAGCGCTGCGGCTTCCCCGATGGATATAATCGTGACCGCTCGCCGCCGCGATGAAAGCATGCAAGACGTGCCGCAGGTCGTGAATGCGGTGGGTGCAGAAAGCATCGAGAAGCTTAATCTTCAGCGTTTCGAGGACATTCAGACCGTGGTGCCGGGCCTCACGCTCACTGCGGCCAACAACGGCGTCTCGTCCAGCCTCACGCTACGCGGCGCGACGTTTGAATCGCTCGGCAGTGCATCACCGACCGTGGAATTCTACACCAACGATGCGCTTATGTTTCCCACCTTCGTCTTCAAGTCGCTTTTCGACGTGGGACAGGTGGAAGTATTGCGTGGGCCGCAAGGCACGCTACGCGGCCGCGCCTCGCCATCGGGGTCGATCACCGTACAGACGCGCCGCCCGGATCTGAGTGAGGTCGGTGGATATCTGAACGTCACGGCGACGAACAAGGATGCGCTAAATATCAACGGCGCAATCAATATTCCACTGATCAATGACAAGGTGGGCCTCCGCTTATCGGGCATCACCGATAAAAATGACTTTGATTTCGCCAGAAGCATCAACAGCAACGTCAAGCCCAGCTCGGAAACCGAAGGCGGACGTATCAGCCTCCGCGTGGAACCCTCCGACGCGATTAGCGCCAATGTGATGTATCAAGTTGTGTCCCGCGATCTGGTATATTTTACTCAAGTCGAATCCATTTCGCTGTCGCAACCGACGATTTCCCCTGGAACCAGCCAGATCATTCACGGCAGTGATCGTATGGGTATCAGCGAGGAGCCCAACAAGGTTAGTGAAACGCAACGGACATTGACCGCTAATGTAGAAGCCCGGTTCGCCGGCCAGCGCCTGTCATTTGTCGGCGCGCGGCTTTGGTGGAAATACGCGTCTCTCGAACCTCAAGACTTCGCCAATGCTTTCCCAGGCGAAGATCTGGTTCGCACGCTCAACACCGATTTCAAGACCTGGACCGCTGAAGGTCGACTGTCATCGGATGACCGTCTGTTCGGAATGCTTGACTACACGGTAGGTGTATTCCACTCCTATTTTGCCGGGCCGAACAATCTGGTGAGCCCGAACGCGATCACGATCGACGGCAGTTTCCTGGGCGCTGCTCCCGGGCCGATACTTGTCGCGGTTGCAAACGCGAACATCGGCACCAATGGCCACCAAGATGAAACGTCTTTCTTCGGCAATCTCACCGCACATGTGGCCGATAATACTGAAATTTCCGGGGGCCTCCGTTACATAAATTTCAAGAACAATGTTTCGCTAACGATTAACGGCGGGACGTTGCTCGATCTCGACACGAAGCATAAGCCAGTCGTGTATAACTTCTCAGTTTCTCACCGTTTCAGCGACTCATTGCTTGCCTATGCCAATACCGGCAGTTCCTGGCGCAGCGGGCCTTACACGATCGGCGTCTTCCGTTCGCCGACGCCTAATCTAACCCGGTTCACCGCGCTGGAGCCGGAAAAGTCGAAATCCTACGAAGTCGGCATCAAGTCCGACCTGTTTGACCGCAAGCTCCGGCTGAACCTGGCCGCATTCTATCAAAAGTTCGATGGCTTCATCTATCGCGGCCCGCCGGTCACTTATGTCAACATCAGTTCGACCGGAACGGAGGTGCCCGCTCAATTCAACTTCCAGGCAAATGTTCCCGCAACGATCAAGGGCCTGGAACTCGACGCTACCTTCCAACCCTCAAAACGACTCTCCATCAATGCCGGTCTTGCATACTCCAAGGGCAGGATCAAAAATGGGGTGGTCGCCTGCAACGACCTAAACGGCGACGGCGTGCCGGACGGAGGAACGCCGACAATTGCGCAGATCAAGGCTGCGTCAAACGGTGATGCTGTGGCGGCGTGTTCGGTGAGTCGGCGACTATCAACCGAACCGAACCTGACCTTTACAGTTCAGCCGGAGTATAATCTGCCCCTGTCCGACAGGGCTGACGGGTTCGTCCGTGGCTTGCTTTCCTATTATGGCCATAATTCAGGTTCGCCAACGAACCCCTACGATACGGTCAAAGCCTACGGGATCCTCAATCTCTTCCTCGGCGTTCGAGCACCCGACAATGGTTGGGAACTGTCGCTATTCGCCAAGAATATCACGAACACGGGACGGGTTCTTCAGCGTGGCGATCAGGCAATTTTCACCAGCATTCAGGCATTGCAGCCGCCTACTTTCACATCGCCGATCGGCGGATCAGCGACGAGCGCCTATGTCAGCTCTCGCTATACCAGCCCGCGTGAGTTCGGCATCAACTTGCGGGTCGCCTTCGGCTCGCGCTGACGTGATTTCGATAATGGGGGAGGTGGACGGGGCTTAGCGGCCTCGTCCATTTTTTGGGCCTCACTACGGGACGCCTGGCTCCGGCGCCCTTGGTCCGGTCAGACGATAATTGAATAATGATATCCAATTACACTTGCGGCTTGAGCGGGATCGGCATAGCAAGGAACTGGCTTAGATATACGGTCCCGGCTTTTGTGACGCGGCGGGCATTGATCCAACCAAGGAGAGGAAGTTGACCAGGCGTTTTGAACAAAAGGTGGCTATCGTCACAGGCGGGTCGGCCGGTATCGGCGCAGCTGTGGTGCGTCGTTTGGCAGCTGAAGGTGCCTTGGTCGTTGTGGCAGGACGCAACCCACTTGATTCAGACGACCCCAACATCTCTTTCCATCGCACCGATGTCAGTAATCTTTCAGAGGTAGAGGCGCTTGTTTCCTCCACGGTAGCGCGGTTGGGCAGACTTGACGTTCTAGTCAACAATGTTGGTGTGGGGACGATGGGTGAACCCGCCGACTTACCGGTTACGGAATGGGAAAGATTGCTCGCGTTCAACCTGTCCTCCGTCTTTTACGGTTGCAAGGCCGCCATGCCCTGTATGCGGGAACGCGGCGGCGCCATAGTCAACATTTCTTCGATCGGCGGTCTCGTCGCAGATTTCGGAATGGGTGCTTATAATGCTACCAAAGCGGCTCTGAATAATTATACACGCTCAGTAGCTCTTGACGGAGCGCGCCATAACATCCGCGTCAATGCCCTTTGCCCCGGCGCGATTGGGGATACCGTAGTACAAGTCGGCAGCCATGGCACGGACGCAGATCGCCAAGCCTGGCTAGACGCCATTCCGCTGGGGCGACTGGGACGTTCTGAGGAAATGTCGAATGTCGTCGCTTTCCTGGCATCCGACGAGGCCTCCTATATCACTGGTTCGATCATCGTCGCGGATGGCGGAGTTACGGCTTGGACGGGACTTCCGAACATTCCGGCGAAAGTTCGCCAAATGCGGGGCGAGGCATAGTAAGAATTGCCTGAGATGGCAGACCGCTTGCATCCGAATAGACCGTTAACGGACGCGGCAAACAAAGTAACGCCTATGACCGGAGAGAAGCGACCATATGAACCATCGCACCGCGTTGATTACCGGCGCTGCAGGAGGAATGGGTCGGGCTTGTGCTCGCCTGCTGGGGACCACGCATGACCTTCTGCTCACCGACAAAGATGGGCAAGGTCTTCAAGAAGTTGTGGATGAGCTTTCTGCCGAAGGTCATGTCATAGGCTGCGCCGTTGCTGGAGACTTGCTGGACGATACAGTTCTCACCCATCTAGTCACGAAGTTGCGGGAGGACCGTCCCTTTACGCTGGTGAACGCAGCGGGAATGTCCGCCTCAATGGCGGAATGGCCGACATTGCTCAAAGTCAATCTGGTCGCAGTGGAAAAGCTGCTGAGGATGGTCGAGTTGCAACTGCGGCCCGACAGTGTCGCCATTCTCATCGCCTCTATCGCGGGGCATTTCTACAAAGGTGATGACGATGCCGACGCCATCTTGAAAGATCCACTGGATGTGGATTTTAATGATCGTATCGCACCGCATGCTGAGGGCATCACCCATGCGCGACAGAGCAATAGCGGATTAAGCGGCACGGTATATTGTATGGCGAAGCGAGAAGTAATGCGTATCTGTGAACGCCGCGTGGAACATTGGGGCCAATATGGCGCTCGTATCCTGTCGATTTCGCCCGGCATGATTCTGTCACCAATGGGCCGCAAGGAGATCGCTGTTACACCTGCTGCCGGATCGATGATCGAAGCTGCCCCGCTGCGCCGGCCGGGGCGACCGATGGAAATAGCCCGATTAGCTGAGTTTCTGGCGAGCGATGCGGCATCATTCATCACCGGCTGCGATTTCAGAATAGATGGCGGCTTAGCAGGCAAGACCGCTGCACTTCATGTTTAGCTACGCTGCGGCCAGCAACCAAATGAATAACGTGAGTGGACGCTCCCCCCTCCCCTGCGAACCGGCGTCTCCCTTCCCCCATCGGAAGTTGCTTAGGTCCCG
Organism: Sphingobium tyrosinilyticum; assembly: GCF_042654265.1. NCBI lineage: Bacteria > Pseudomonadati > Pseudomonadota > Alphaproteobacteria > Sphingomonadales > Sphingobiaceae > Sphingobium > Sphingobium tyrosinilyticum. The sequence goes on from NZ_JBHSFZ010000018.1 coordinate 4,792, forward strand.
CTAAGCATGCAGGAACAACTGCACTTTCGTGATGATGCCGCACCTATGAGATACGGTGCCGCCGAGCTGCCCGTCCACGCCGCCACTAAAGCGTGCCCTGTCGCCTCATTCCCGGCCGTTTGACCGCTCACTTCGTCTACCTCAGATGCGGCCGTTGCGTACAAGTGGAAATGACTACGAGTACCTCGCTGATGAAAAGAGCGTTCCTCACCTCCAGTGAGGCACGCTCCTTCACAATCGGAGTTAGATTTCCTCAGTGCGCGACGCTGATGACAATGCGTTGAGCAAATTCCAGAAGGCCGTTCTCGGTAAACTCGCTGCCGATCCCGGACTGTTTGGCGCCTCCGAAGGGAATGTGCGGCCCGAAGTGAGATGCATGGTTGATCCACACGGTCCCACTATCAACGCGCTGTGCGACTTTCGCCGCACGGTCGATGTCGGTCGACCAGATCGACCCGCCCAAACCATATTCAGACGAATTTACCCTAGCGATGACGCTGTCCAAATCATTGTCCCCATAGCGGATCAGTGGCAAAATTGGTGCGAACTGCTCCTCCTCTACCAGCGGTGATCCGTCTTCTATGTCACGAACGATCGTCGGCTGCACGAACAGGCCTTCACCCGGATGCACCTCTCCACCCGCAATGACCTTCCCGTCGCGATGAGCGATCTCCAGATAATGCTTCGCCTTCGCATATTGCGCTTGGTTCTGCATCGGGCCCATGCGCGTGCCCTGCTCCAGCCCGTCACCCACTGGCAGGGCATTCGCCTCTTGGCCCAACGCATCGGCCAGCGTGTCATACAGCGCCTCTGGAACATAGACACGCTTGACCGCAACGCACACCTGCCCCGCATTGCCGAACGCCGACGCAGCAATGCCCCGCGCTGTGCGCTCGATATCGGCATCGTCGAGCACAATTGCTGCATCGTTGCCGCCCAATTCTAGGGTCAGGCGCTTGAGCGTGTTAGCTGAAGCCTCCAAGATCCGCTTGCCGGTGGCGGTTGAACCGGTGAAGCTGATCTTGGCGATGTCGGGATGCGAGGATAGCAGAGGGCCGAGATCGTTATCGTCCACGAGCACGCTGACGATACCGGCGGGGAAGATCGTCGATGCTATTTCGCCCAAAATCGTAGCGACCAGCGGGGTCGTCGGCGCTGGCTTCAGGATGAAGGCGTTACCAAGCAGGACCGCGGGCGCCAGCTTGTAGGTGGGGATGAGGAAGGGAAAGTTCCACGGCGTGATGCCTGCTACCACTCCCAGCGGCTTGTAGTGGACCTCTATATGATATGCCTCGTCGTCCTGCACAGTTTCGACCGGGATTTCCATGTCAGCGAAATATCGCGCGAACAGCGACGCATAACCAATCTCTCCGATGGCATCGGTGAGCGGCTTGCCCTGCTCCTGAGTCATCGTGCGCGCAATCTCATCTGTCCGAGCGTCAATCGCATCGGCCAACTGGCGCAGCTTCGCACGACGCTCTTCTATTGACGTCGCGGCCCACGCGGGCTGCGCTGCTTTGGCGGCCGCTATTGCCTGTTCAGCTTGCGCCTTTGAAGCCCGTTGAACGCTCGCAATTACCTGCCCGGTCGCAGGATTCAGAACTTCAAGCGCTGCCTCACCGTCTACCAAGGCTCCGTTTATCAGAAGCTTATATGTCGTCACGTTATCTCTCCTAAACTAATCTCGCCGTGATATCGGTTCTAATCCGCTCCAACTCTAACGATTGAATAGTGCAGCTCAATTGAATTTTAAGCCGACAGCCATCAATCTCTTTCAAAGATTAGGTTTTTAACGCGGGTGCAGCATGAGCTTTGCGATCAGTCGTGTGTTGAACCGCTGTGGTGTCGCGCAGGGACATTGATTACAGACCTGCCGCCTCCAGTGCGCGACGTGCAAAAGCTGGCCCGAGTGCGCCTACTTCCAGCGCATCGCCGGATGTCGCACTACCCGAGCGTGCGCGCGCTGCGATGCCCTCGAAGATGACGGCGAGACGAAACAGCGCGAAGGCGAAGTGAAACGGGCGCACCTTTACGGGCTTGCCTCTGGCCGCTTCATAGCGCGCGAGATATTCTGACTCGCTCGGAATACCAAGCTTCTGATGGTCCAGGCCCAATATTCCACCATATTCGGACGGTGCAGTGCGCCAAGGCAGAGCGCTGTACGCAAGGTCGGCAAGCGGATGGCCCAATGTGGAAAGCTCCCAATCGAGTACCGCTATCACGCGTGGTTCGGTGGGGTGAAACATCAGGTTCCCCAGCCGAAAATCACCATGAGCGATGGTCGTGTCATCCTCATCGATAGGCATGTTCGCGCGGAGCCAGTCTATGAGTGTCTCGATCATCGACCGGGTATTTGGGGCGGATCCCGTGGTGTCACGCCATTGCCGATCCCATCGCCTCAGTTGGCGTCCGAAATAGTCGTTCGGCTTGCCATAATCGCTGAGACCGATCGCGCGCCAGTCGACATCATGCAGCACCGCGAGCGTATCCGCCATCGACAAGTACAAAGCTCGCCGTTCCTCGGACGGAACATCTCGGAGCGAGCAATCAGAAAAAACGCGGCCAGCCAGACGCTCCATTACATAGAAAGGCGTGTCCAATACGTCGCACTGCTCATGCAAGATCAGCATCGGAGGGACCGGCAACGCGCTTTGCTCAAGCGCAGCCTGCACCCGGTATTCCCGCTCGATAGCATGGGCCGAATCAAGGACTGCTCCACTAGGCTTTTTACGCAAGACGAGATTACGATTATCATAGGTCAGGAAGAACGTCGGGTTGGATTGACCTCCACCGACCTTTTCCATCCGCATCTCGCCATCGAGACCTAGAATCATCTTCCTCAAAGAACTGTCCAATCGGTCCACGTCGATGCCGTATCTGTCCATAACCTGCCTTATTATCACGTCGCTTACACCCGCCAATGCTGTGGATATTGCTGCACAGCGCGAAGCTAGGTGACGACCAATCGAGCACACCTCCCTGCCTATAGTGGGAAACGCTGCCCCAAACAATTGACAAGGCTTGTCCAATTAATCAAGGTGGGCGCTGCCAGAAGGGCAGCGCCATCTGCGGCTGGCGAGATCAGCGCTTTGCTGCCGCTACGACGTAAGGAGATGAAGATGCCTTTGGATCAGCGCCTTGCCGAGCAACTCCGGCAGGACGGATTTTGTGTTATTCCCGACGCGCTGCCCCCTGAAACGCTGCGGCGAGCCAAGGAGGCACTCGATAACGCCGTTACGAAAATGCGAGCAGAGGGCGAATCGACTTTTGATCAGAAGATCGATTACACCGACGCCAACATTCGGGTTCAAAACCTTCCTGACCGCGACCCGATCTTTGGTGAGTTGCTCGAATGGCCCGAGGCGATAGAAATCGTTCATCACCTACTAGGACCGGACGCCATTGTCGCCTCTTTTACAGCGAATATCGCCCTGCCCGGTTCGCGTTCGATGAAAATCCATTCGGATCAGGCGCTGGTTGAGCCCGGCCCTTGGGAAGAGATCACGGCGCTGAACATCATCTGGTGCCTTGACGACATTTACGAGGAAAATGGTGCCACGCGGTATCTGCCGGGTAGCCATAACATCCGCACCTTCGAGGAATTACCTGCGGACGCCGAAGCGCAAATGACCCCGTTTGTGGCCAAGGCGGGGTCGCTGGTGGCGATGGAAGGGCGTGTTTGGCACACATCAGGCGCAAACGTCACGAAGGATCAGGAACGCCGGCTGATCTTCGCTTATTATCTGAAGCCGTCCGTCCGTCCAAGTGTGGACTGGGAGGAACTGATCAAGCCTGATGCCGCTGCCGATCATTAAGCGACCGGAGGAATGTCGGGCAAGGCGCTGAGCGTGGGTGAGTGAAAGTGACGGCGACAACAGAAATGCGTTTTGATGGGCAGGCTGCCGTCATCACGGGGGCTGGCGCAGGCCTCGGGCGCGCTTATGCTCTTTTTCTCGCTTCCCGAGGGGCCCGCGTATTGGTCAACAACCGGGCCGGAATGTCCAGCCCGGAGAAAGTAGTCGAAGAGATTAGGGCTGCCGGTGGTGAGGCCGTAGCAGACTGTCACGATGCCGCCAACGAAGCGGCCAGCATCGTGAAGGCCGCGGTCGATGCTTTTGGGCAGATCGACATAGTAATAGCAAATGCTGGCATCGCCCTCACCGGACCGGTGGCGACAACGCCCCTTGATCAATGGCGTCAGACGATGGAAGTCACCTTCTTCGGAGCCGTCGATCTCCTGAAGCATGCTTGGTCCGAACTCGCCAAGACGCGGGGACGTGTCATCACCACATCATCCAGTTCAATTTTCGGGCAGGAACGAACAGCGCCTTATTCGGCGCCTAAGGCCGCCATCCTCGCGTTGACCCGAGCCGCTGCGCTCGAAGGGCGCGCGGCGGGCATCCGCGTCAACGCGATCCTGCCTGTAGCCTTCACGAAAATGAATGCGGGCATCACCGATCCGGTTTTCCTCGCCCAATTGCGCGATAACTTCCTTCCCGAGCAGGTCGCTGCGGCGGTCGGCTGGCTCGCGCATGAATCGGTTTCCGTCACGGGCGAGGCCTTCTCGATCGGGGGAGGCCGCATCGCACGCGTTTTCACAGGCGTGAGCCGCGGTTGGGGCAAAGGGCACCTGGCCCCGGAAGACTTTGTCGGCCACCTGGAAGATATACTCGATCTTGAAGACTTCCGCGCGCCCGCCAATTCGGGCGAAGAGGTCATCTTTGCCGGCGAACAGCTGGGGCTTTCCTTGGCCAGCAGATATACTGACATGGGACGATCAGCTTCGTCGCGCACGTGGCCTGGTGAACAAATTGCAGAGGAAATGAAATGAGCATTCGTTACCAATTCCTGATCAAGAACGGCACCGTCGTCGACGGCACCGGTGCGCCGGCCTTCATCGCTGACGTGCGGGTGGATGATGGTATCATCACGAAGATCGGCAAGGACCTGGCCATCGAGGGGCGCGAACGCGTGATCGACGCCACTGGCTGCTATGTAACCCCCGGCTTCATCGAATCGCACAATCATTGGGACGCCGGTGTATGGTGGTCGCCGATGGTCGAGCCGATGGCGTCATATGGCATCACATCTTCGATCAACGGCAATTGCGGCTTTTCCTGCGCGCCGCTCTCGCAGGATCCTGCGGTGCGCAATGAAATGATCAACATCTTCAACTATTTTGAGGACATTCCCGTCAAGGCTCAGCAAGACCAGATTCCATGGAAATGGACGAAGTGGAGCGAATATCGGGATTCGCTGTCGAAGAACGTCAAGTTTCCGGTGAATTTCGGAGCCCTATGCGGCCATATTCCGATCCGCCTGACCGTGATGGGCCTCGATGCCTGGGACCGCGAGGCCAACAGCGCCGAGATCGCCGCGATGGCGGAGTTGCTGGAAGATGCCTTGCAAGCGGGGGCGATCGGCATGTCCTCCAACCTCATGGACCGCGACCGCCAGAACCGTCCCATTCCCACCAAACTGGCGAACGACGAGGAATGGCTGGCGCTGCTGAAGGTACTCGCCCGCTATCCGGGCGCCATGCTGCAAGTCATGGTTGACACCGTGCGCGACCTTAACGGCGCGGAGCAACTCGCGCATCTGGGCGAACTCAATCGGGAAGCAGGCGCACGCATCCAGTGGTCGGGCATGCCCACGCTGAAGTTCCAGAAGGAAATCAAACCCCGTTTTCAGGAAGTGCATGATCGCCTGAACGGCGAAGGACAAGAGGTCTGGACCACCTACAGTCATGTTGCGCCAACGGTCGTGTTCAACATGGACGCGGGCATGATGTTCGGACAGCAGGGTGCTCCCGTGTGGCAGGCCTTCACCAACGAACCCGAGCGCGCGAAGAAGGAAGCGATGCTGACGGACCCTGCCTGGCTCGATCAGGCACGCAAGTCCTGGGATGGCCTCTATTCGCATTCCACCTTGCTGGACCCCACCTCCCTCACCTTCATCGAAAGCCAGACAGGCTATGGCCCGACGGGGATCACCCTGGCGGATCACATGAAGGCAAAGGGCTTCGACCATCCCTCTGACGCCTTCGCCGACTGGCTGCTCTACAATGGTTCGGGATCGGTCATTCACAAGCGCGCCTGGGAGTTTGACGATGACGTCATCATGGAATTGTTCCATGATCCCCGGGGCTGCGGCAACGCGTCGGACGGAGGCGCGCATGGACAGACGCTGTGCGGCGCCGGGGATAACATCTACCTTCTGACGCATTTCGTTCGGGACCAGAAGCTTCTATCCATTGAGGAAGGCATCCACGTCATGACGGGCAAGCTCGCTGAATGCTTTGCCCTTGCGGACCGCGGTATCTTGAAGGAAGGGCTGCGCGCCGACATCGCTGTCTTCAACATCGATGAGGTGGAGCGCCGTCCCCAGGAAAAGATCTGGGATGTGCCCGACGGCGAAGGTGGGCGCACCTATCGCTACACACGCGCTGCCGCGCCGATGCGCATCACGCTGTGCAATGGCGTTGCTACCTTCGACAACGGCACCGTAACGGGACGTTTCCCGGGTGAACTCATAGCGCCGTCCGCACAGCCGCCCTTTGCCTTGGCCGCAGAATAAGGCAGGCAGCAAGGGGACCAACTCGCTTGAAATTTTGGCCCCTTTTGCGCGGGAATGATGCACTCCCTGCTGTCGGCACGGTGCGGTCAATACGGCTTTCGTACCTCAGTGCCTTCGGCCACTGGCAAGCAGTTGATCTATAGCAAAAGGTAAGATAGTGCGCGCATTTCAGCTGACGGATTATGTCGGACCCGATGGCCTTGTGCCCGTTGATGTTCCGGAACCCACCCCGGGACAGGACGAATTGCTGGTCGATGTAAAGGCGATCGGGATCAATTTTCCTGACCTTTTGATGACCAAGGGGCAGTATCAGTTTCGCCCTGAACTGCCGGCCATTCCGGGCTGCGAGATCAGCGGCGATGTCCTAACGGCACCTGCGGGATCGGGCTTGCAGACCGGCGACCGCGTCGCCGCATTTATCTGGCAAGGCGGATTTGCAGAACGGGCAACAGTTCCGCTGCGGGCCGTTATGCCTATTTCCCAGACGATGGATCATGCCGACGCAGCTGCCATCGTCGTGAACTATCACACGGTCCATTTCGCTTTGTCCAGACGCGGCCATATTCGCGCTGGGGAAAGGGTGCTTGTCATGGGCGCAGGCGGCGGCATCGGTACAGCGGCAATCCAAATAGCCAACGGCTTTGGCGCGCATGTCATCGCCGGCGTTGCTAATGAAGCGCAAATCGCTGTCGCGCGTGCCGCCGGAGCGGCCGATGTGTTGACCCTGGAACCAGGCTTTGCCAAGGCGGTGAAGGTGCTGTCGGGTGATCGAGGGGTCGACATCGTTGTTGATCCGGTGGGTGACTGGCTGTTCGATGAAGCGCTCCGCGTGCTCGCCCCGGAAGGTCGCCTCCTGGTCATCGGCTTTGCTGCCGGCGAGATCCCGCAGGTCAAGGTGAACCGCCTTCTGCTCCGCAACATTTCCGTTGTCGGAGCGGCGTTCGGCGCCTTCCTTGACCTCGATCCGGGCCTCATGGCGGAGCAGGGACGATCGCTCATGGAAATGGCGGCGGCAGGACATGTCAGGCCTCAGATCGGCCAACGCTTCTCCTTCGCCGAGTTGCCGACAGCTTTGAACAAGCTATCAACCGGAGGAATCGCCGGGAAAGCCGTGGTGGCGCTCTGACGGGCGAACAGATGCACCAAGTGGCTTGAGACGCGATCGGTTTTGATCGATGAGCCCGCGAGCGCATCTATGTGCTTGCGGGCTCATGATGCGTCAGTTTTCAGGAGTAGCCCGCCTCATTCTTCAAAAAGTCTCGCTTGATCTTCTTGGCGAGGGACCATTTATGCACTTCCGTCGGACCATCATAGATACGGAAGGCCCGGATTTCGCGGAACGCTTGCTCCACCATTGTCTCGCCCGAGACACCGATAGCTCCCATCACCTGAACGCAGCGATCGACAACCCTCATCAGCGCCTCGGACACGGCAACTTTGGTCATGGAGCTTTCGACGGTGCCAAGATCACCGGTGTCGAGCACACCGGCGCACCAGTCGATCATCAATTCCGCCTGCTGGAGATCGATGAGATTCTCTGCAAGCTGGAAGCCCACGCCCTCATGATCAACCAGCAGCTTGCCGAACGCCATCCGCTTGCAGGCATAGTCGGTGGCAACCTGGTGCGCGCGGGTGGCGACGCCGTGCCAGCGCATGCAGTGAGAGAGACGCGCGGGACTGAGACGTATCTGCGCATATTTGTACGCCTCTCCAGGCGCGCCCAGTATTTGGTCCGCAGATCACGCGCAGATTTTCGATCGATACCAGCGCGTGGCCGCCCGGCATGGAGCTGTCGATGGTGTCGTACACCTTGATCAGCTTGATCGCAGGGTCAGGCAGATCGACCAGGAACAATGTTGCCCCCTCCTCTGCCTTAGCCATGACTATACCGACCTTTGCGCCCTCAAAGCCCGTTATGAACGCCTTGCGCCCATTGACGGTCCAGCAGTCCTCATCTTTTACTGCGGTCGTGCTGAGAAGGGACGGATCGGAACCCGCGCCATTCTCCGCTGCCGGTTCGGTCATGAAAAAGGCTGAGCGGGCGCCGTCGATCAGCGGATCGAGAAAGCGCGCCTTTTGCTCCGCGCTCGCCGCCTTGCCGAGAAGATACATGTTGCCCTCATCCGGGGCAGCGGTGTTGCAGGCTATCGGCCCCAGGATCGACAGGCCGCTCTTCTTGAGGATAAGCGCCGTTTCCAGCTGGGTCAGGTGCGCCCCGCCACTCAGGATGTGCGGCGTCAAAACGCCCGCCTCGCGCGCCTTGCCCCGCAGCTCCTCGACCAGATCGTCAGAAGGATCGTGATGGCCAAGGCGCGAGTCGCCTTCATATGGGATCACCACCTCACAAACGAAGGCCTCGACCCTGGCGGCAATGGCATTCGCCCGCTCGGTCATCATTTTCCCTCCCAGCTTTAATTGGCGATCCCGTGCCAGTCGATAAGTCGCGCAGGGCCACTCACTTGCCCCGTCGCTCGACGGGCGCACCCTCCGCCAGCGGAAACGTGCTTTTTATGTCGCAATATTCCTCAAGGCGATCAATCAGCCCTTCCTTGATCCGCACAACCAGGCAACAAGCCAGGCCATGCCGCGCGCCGGCCTGGTCGCGGGTAAAGAAGACGTGCTGCTGCACACAGCCCTGGGCTGTCGCGTAGCGCTGGATATCCGCAACCCCCCTCTCCTTCGTGGCTGCAATCATCTGCTCCCAACCGGGTCGAATCTGATCGACACTCAGAGCCATGCCAATGCCATTGTTCCAGATGCGCGCATTCGGCGTCAGACAGGCGACAGCCGTATCCAGATCACCCATGCAGATGGCACCGTAAAAGCGGTCGAGTATTGCGAGATCTTGCACGATAATCTTCCTATCCATTCTTCTTGGCGAGCAGATGGCAGCATATTACGCTGCCACAGCGATCTCAACGGCCCGGCCCGACCAGGGCGCGCAACTGCGCCTTCATAACTTTGCCATTGGCATTGCGTGGCAGCGGCCCGTCCAGCTGCACCACCAACTCCGGCAGCTTATAGTCGGAAAGATTGCGCGCGCAGTGCGCCTTCACCGCGGCCTCTGCATTGGCCAGCGATCCGCAGACGAATGCTGCAACCCGTTCGCCCAAGACGGAATCGGGATAGCCCACCACCGCGCATTCCACGACCCCCGGCAAGCGGGCGATCACATGCTCCACTTCCAGAGAGTAAATCTTGTAACCGCCCCGATTGATGACATCCTTGAGACGGTCGCTGATCCGCAAATATCCCTCCTCGTCCATCGAGCCGATGTCACCCGATCGCCAATAGCCGCCGATGAAAGCGGATGCGTTAGCCTCTGCATTGTTCCAGTAGGCCGAAATCGTCATCGGCCCTCCGATCAACACCTCGCCGCACTGCCCCCGCGGAACCTCATGTCCGTCTTCATCGACGATCAGGATGTCCGCACAATCCACCGGCTGGCCGACGGAATCGGCGCGGGCTGCGAGTTGGTCCGCCCTCAGAATGGTCGCCGGCGACGTGGTTTCGGTCGCCCCATAGATGTTGAATAACCCCAGACCTGGGATCTTCTCTGCGAGTCTGGTGATGGAAATATCGGGCATCGGCGCCCCGCCGAACCCACCCACTCGCCAACTGGAGAGGTCCGCCTCCACGCTGTCCAGTGCAAGCAGACAAAGATTGTACATTGCCGGAACCATGAGCGTGTAGGTCACGCGTTCCCGATCGATCAGGGCGAGAAGGTCGCGCGCCTTGAAGTCGGTCATCATCACCGTTGTGCCTGCAACGCCGATCGCCGCCAGCAGGATGGCGACCAGCCCCGTCACATGCGATGCAGGCACAGCCAGAGCGGCGACATCTCCGTCGCGCAGACCAAAGCCGTGCCGGTAGTGTGCGACCGAATGCACGACACCCAGTTGAGAGAGCGTCGCGCCCTTGGGCTCCCCGGTGGTGCCGGATGTGTAAAGGATGCAGAAGGGATCGTCCTCATGCGGTTCGGCAACTTCGGCGAAAGAGGCCGAAAAGGGAGCTTCGGCCAGCCAATCGAACGGTTCAGCCCCCTCCGTCTCGCCACTGACCACGAACCGCCTGGACAAAAGCGGCAGAGTCTCGGCTTTTGGAACCTCCTCAGCCATGGACGCTTCGAAGACGATTGCCTTTGCTTCGCATTTCTGAAGCATGAACTGGATTTCGGGCAGCTTCTGCCGAGGGTTGAGGGGCACGACGATGACGCCGATGCGAGCAGCCGCCAATATCGTGAACAAAAATTCGGGCCGATTGCCAATCAGGATCGCAAGCCGATCGCCCTTGCTGATGTCGCGCGCCACCCATGCTGATGCGATCCGCTCGACCTTGTCCCCCAGCTCTTCATATGTCAGCCGCAAATCGCCTGCGACAACCGCAACCCTCTCGGGCGCATGCTCGGCGGCGCTGCGCAGCAGAGCGTGGACCGTCGGGGCCCGGTTCGTGTGGCAGCGGACCATACGCCCGAAGTGCATCTCGTGCCGGATAGGCTGCTTGAAATCGTTCAGCACCTCATTCGCTCCACTTGAGGATGTGGTCGGCAACCGCGACCAACTCGCCTGACTGGTTGGTAACCGTAACAGCCGCCTGCGCGCGGCGGCGCTCTTCATCAATGGCGGCGATCGAATAGTCGATCGTCACCGTGTCACCCAGGCGGACAGGCTTTAGAAAGCGTATCTTGTCGAAGCCAAGGGACAGTGGAACGCCAACTGCGCCGTTCGTGGCCGCCTTCTCCGCCATCTTGGTCGAGCAGGTCGAGATATAGCCAATCAGCAGTGCGCCATGAGCAATGCGACCGCCGAAAGACGTCGCCTGCATCGCCTGTTCATTCACATGGTTTGGTGAAAGATCTCCAGTTATCCCTGCGAATAAGTAGATATCTGTTTCACCTACTGTTTTTGAAAACCGGGTGGCGTCACCGACGCGAATTCCAAGGTCGTGCATCACTCGATGTCCTGAGCACGAGAGAAATATGGCTCGTCGCGATACCCCCTCTTCTGCTGCTCGCAAGAGGCGCCGCTCCCTCTGACTGCCCCGCGATATCGCCGTTTTTCGCACTCGAGCGGTCGATCATTTCGCTCCATCGCCTCTTCAGATCTTGCGGACAGGCTTTGAGTGGCCACATATTCACCCGCGGTCAATATATTTCAATAGACCTATCCAATTAAGTCGGAGCCTCCTCCGGATTAAGGGAATTTGTGCGCGACACGTAGATTGCTGGAGTGTCACAAGCACAGAGGATGGTGGGCATACCGGGTGGTTCCCCCTGGAAACATGATTGCGTATTATTGCAACACATCATAGGTATTTTATATTCGTCGGGCTGATTCATCCAAAATTGGCTCGCTGTGCCCCGTTATAACGCGACCGACAGTTGAAGGGAGAGAAATGTCTTCACGCTTGCAGGGCGACGCAAAGGCGGAATGGCGCGCGCACTGGACTGTGGTGCTCGCCGCCTGTGCCGGCATGTGGGGCGGTGGCATATTAAGCTATACAGTTGGCCTCTTTGTCGAGCCGTTGCAGCGGGAATTCGGCTGGAGCCGGGTCGAGATCATGGCCGGTCCAGGCATCACCGCATTGGTTTGTTTTCTGGGAGCACCCTTCGTTGGAGCGCAAATTGACCGATTGGGCGCTCGCCGACTGGGTATTGGCGGGATGATTGTGCTGGGTCTGCTCGTATCATGCCTGGGCGTGGTCGGCCCCAACATCTGGTCCTGGTTATTCACGTGGTTCTTGCTCGCCTGCGCCTACTGCTTTCTGTTGCCCAACATCTGGGCGTCATCCGTGTCGGGCTTTTTTCACGCTGGGCGAGGTGTCGCAATGGGCATCACATTGTGCGGCAGCAGCCTCAACTCTCTTGTCATGCCGCTCTATTGTTATTTCCTGATCAGTCATTTTGGCTGGCGGTCCGCCTTCCTGGGATTAGGTGGATTTTTACTCATCTTCATCGTCCCTTTGTTGCTCCTCTTTCTGACGAGTGCGCGTGATCAGGCGCGACTGGGCAAGCGCGAACAGCGGCGATCGGAAGCCACCCGATTGCGCGATTGGAAACGCCATCTTTTGACACGGCGCTTCATCCAGCTTGCACTCGGCGCGTTCCTCACTGCCGCAGTTGTGCCGCCACTGGTGATCAACGCAGTCCCGGTTCTCACGGCCGGCGGCCTATCTCGCCTTGATGCTGCGGCGATCGCATCGCTGATAGGCTTTACATCCATCTTAGGGCGGGTGGGAATAGGTTGGCTGCTCGACCGGATCGACGGTCGGATTGTAGCAGCCGCCGTCGTCTGCCTGCCCGTGATTACCGCCATTCTATTGATAAAGGCGCCTGGATCCGTACCGGTAGCAACGGTAGCAATCCTGTTCTTGGGCCTGGCGCTCGGCGCAGAATCCGACATGGTCGCCTATCTTACGTCGCGCTATTTCAAGCTCGACCATTTCGCCATGTTGTTTGGGACGGTCACTGCGCTTATCGCCCTTGCCGGCTCAGGCGGCCCCGTGGTGCTAAGCGCCGTTTACGATCATTTCGGCAGCTATGTACCCGCTCTGTGGGCTACCATTCCGCTCTGCCCGCTCGCAGCCTTATTATTTATTTCTCTAGGTCCTTATCCTGCAGACGCGAACGACCGATCAGAGGAAAGCCGTCCCAAACTCAGCGAGGCTACGGGCAATTAAATAATCATATTGAATTGGTTACGTCGTCAGTTTTAGTATTCACGCGCGACGGCTCATTCAGAAGCTGCAACCGAGAAATCTAGAAGGGGATCATATGACCAGAGCGCAGACGCGTCTACTTCTTTGCACAGCCGCGGCGATCGCGGTGGTAAGCCCGGCAATCGCATTAGCTCAAGACAGTTTAAGTTCCTCGCCAGATACGATCGATCGATCGGTCGACGGGCGCGGCGCAGCCGGGCATTGGCTCCAATGACATCATCGTGACCGCGCAACGCCGCGCCGAACGGCTTGAAGAAGTGCCCATGGCGGTGGTGGCCCTTGGCGCGGAGTCGATCGAGAAGTCCGGTGTCACCAGTGTTCGCGATATCGGCCAGATCGCCGCTGGCGTTCAGATCAACCAGGCAGGTGCAGCAACCCAGCCTGCGGTCCGCGGCGTTTCGACGACTCTCAACACCTTCGGCTACGAGAACAACGTCGCACTTTACGTCGATGGTTTTTACCAGCCGGACTTCATCACGATCAATGCAGACCTCGCCAATATCGCTGATGTTCAGGTTCTGAAGGGGCCGCAAGGGACGCTTTACGGACGCAACGCGACGGGTGGCGCGATCCTCATCAATACGCTCGCGCCGTCGGACACCTTCACAGGCAAGGTTCAGGCGAGCTACGGCAATTTTGACGATTGATCGATCAGCGCCTATGTCTCGGGACCGATCACCGACAACATCCGATTTGGGCTCGCTGGCTATTGACGCAAGAGCGACAATTATATCAAGTTGATCAAGCCGATCCCTTCCGGCGCTCCGGTTCCTGACAAATCTCCGTCGCTTGAGCAGCGGTCCGTTCGGGCCAAGCTGGAAGCTGATCTTACGGACAATCTGAAGGCGACCGTTGGCTTCAATTACGGCTTTGTCTCGGATCCCAACTCCTATTTCTTTACACCCGTCGCGTTTGCGAACCCCGCCCTCGCTATTCCGGGCCTTATTCCCAACTCGGCGCGGTATCGAAAGGCTGTCAATTACGGCATCAATCCTGACGCAACGACCTATGAAGGGACGCTGAAACTCGAGTGGAAGACCGATATCGGCACCCTCACCTCCTACACCGGCTACGGCCGGCGGCGGGCAAATCAGCATTTCGATGTCGATGGCAGCTATGTCGATCAGCAATATTCACGCAATAGTCAGCAGTCGAAGTCTTTTCAGCAGACGCTGGACTATGTGATCGACGCCATCGACAACGTGACCTTGGTCGCGGGCGCGAGCTACTACCATGATGTTTCGGGCGTCCGCCCACCTTACCTCACATCTGTCTATGGTGCAGGCCAGACGCTTTCGGCTGTGCTACGCACTCGGCTCAAGAGCGAAGCCATGTCCTTTTACGTAGATGGCACGGTGGACCTGTCCGACACGGTGAGTATCACCGCTGGTGCTCGATACACCGACGAAAAGAAAACGTTCACCTTCCAGGGCCTCCAAGGGATCGTTCTTGCCCCTTATACGAGAAGCGCGTCTTTTGCGAAAGCGACGCCACGCGCATCGATCCGCTGGGAATTGGCGCCACGCACCAACGTCTACGCTTCTTATTCGAAAGGCTTCCGCAGCGGAACGATCAACCAAGGCGTTTCGATCGCTGCCATTATTCCGGTCAAGCAGGAACTGATCGACGCTTATAAAGTGGGATTTAAAACCGCGCAGAACAACTTCCGCTTCAATCTTTCAGCATTCTACTATGATTATAAGGATTTGCAGGTCTCACTGACCCGGCCGCTCTGCCTTAACGCCGCTTGCACTCAATTCACGTTGTTCGGGGTCGTGAGCAACGCTCCTAAGGCGGAAATCTACGGTCTCGACGGCGACGTGTCATTTAACCCGACGCCAAGGCTGACCCTCCGCGCAGGCGCCGCCTATCTTCATGCCCGTCATATCGATTTCTCGAACGCTACGGGCACGGCGGTCAACCTCACAGGGGCACCCGTCACTCTGCCGACTGGCGCGGTTGTAAACCCGAACCGCAACTTCACCGAGATCCAGGATTGGAGCGGCCATCAGATGCCCCGCGCGCCTACTTTCTCCGGGAATGTTGGCGCTGAGTATACCGCAGATTTAATGGGCGGAAAACTCGATCTGTCGACGAACGTCAATTATACTGACAGTTTTGTTATCGAAAACCCGTCACTTTATGGCTCGTTGGCGGGATCTTTGGCCAACACGCAACGCTATCGTCAAAAAGCATATGCACTTGTCAACGCCCAGATTCAGTGGACTGATCCCTCCGATCACTTCTATGTGGGCATTTATGGCCGCAACCTGACGAATAAATATTATCGCCTGACCTATAACGGCAATGCCGGAGTCGGGACTACTCGTCACCTGCCGCGCCACGTCAATATGGCGTCAAGGCGGGCTACAAGTTCTGATCGCCAGATGGCGTGGACGGCCTTGCCGTCCACGCTACTCTTCCGCAGCCAAGGCTTATGGCCCGGTCAGAAGCATAGGTCGGCACCGTTACCGCTCCAACCTCTGATTGGCATCCGGCCGGTCTCGCCAATACCTCTCTTCGCATGATAGCTTGACCCTCGCTGGTGCCTCGTAATTCGGACGAGGGGAACATTGTATGTTCAACAACAGAAATCCCGTTATCGGAGATGTTTATCAATCCCTGCAGGGCGACCTAGCCTCTCGCACGCAGCAGGATCTTTACTTTGAGGTGGCTAAGGGGGCGCTGGCCTACGCGGGCCTTACTCTGTCCGACGTGGACGGCCTGATCGGCGATGCCCCAGAGGGCGTCGGGATTCGTCATCTGTTGCCCGGTGCCGCATTGGCGGACCTCATCGGCCATCCTCTCAAATTTGAGGCAATGACCCATATCGGCGCTGCCGCCTCCTCGGCGGGCGTGGGGGTTGCCGCGATGGCGGTGTCCGCAGGCATTGCCGATGTTGTGCTGGTGCCAACCGCAGCCGCCGGGCGGGGATGGGATTCAATTCCAGCGACCGGAGCACAGCGATCGCTTCGATGGCAAAGCTCGGGAGCCCCTATGAATGGCTATGGGGCACGACGCGCGTCGCCGACTATGCTGTCAACGGCGGTCGGATATTAGGGCGTAAACTCATAAAGTGTCTTGAGGATTGGCGCTTCGCGTGATTCACGGCTCTCTGAGACAGGAGGGCTGGATGGCACGGCGGCGGTATGAACTGACAGATCGGGAATGGGCGATTATCGAGCCATTGTTGCCCAACAAGCCACGCGGCGTGGCTCGGGTGGATGATCGCCGGGTGCTCAACGGGATCATGTGGCGTTTCCGGTCTGGTGCGACATGGTCGGAAATTCCAAAGCGCTACGGGCCACCCACGACCTGCTACAACCGGTTCGTTCGCTGGCGTAAGGCCGGGGTCTGGGACCGGTTGCTGGCTGCGGTTTCCGCCGGATACAATGGCGAATTGGTGATGATCGATTCCACCTGCGTGCGCGTCCACCAACATGGTGCGACGGGCAAAAAGGGGGAGGCTGCGATGGTGGCATGGGACGTTCCCGGGGTGGCCTCACCAGCAAACTCCACGCTCTTGTCGATGCTGACGGTCGCCCTGTCTCAGAGAGCCGTGAATCACGCAAAGCGCCAATCCTCAAGACACTTTATGAGTTTACGCCCTAGCTTATCGCGCACCTCTTCTCAGCGCATCAGTAAACACCGCAGGGATCAGTCTGGATCGAAATGCAGAAGATCGCCAGGCTGGCAATCCAGTTCGCGACAGATCGCCTCCAATGTGGAAAAGCGGATTGCCTTCGCCTTGCCGGTCTTGAGAATTGAGAGATTGGCCAGTGTAATATCGACTCGCTCCGCAAGCTGAGTCAGCGTCATTCGGCGGGCGTGTAGCAGATCGTCCAGCTTGACCTGTATACGAGATACTTCCGGGGCGGACTCCACCGACATCAAACCGTCCCATCCAGTTCCTCACGCATCCGTGCGCCCTCACGAAACACGCGCGCCAGAATAAATAGGATAAGTGCGAGAAACAGGCCCGAGAACGGAGTCTGCATATCGAAGCGAAAGTGAGGTGACAGACTTACCGCCCAGTGGCGGAGCACCGCGATCGGTATTGCCAGCAGATGGACGGAGGCACTGAGCCATGCCATCGCGCGCAGCCGGTCAGCATTGGCGGGAGTGAAAGGATCACCCTCCCCGACGCTCGCCACAATCCTGCGAAGATAGCGTAGGAAAAAATAGATGAGGAGACAGATAAGGGCAGCCAACGCCACCACAACAGTAACCGCCCATATCGCATCAGACGGTGCCCCTTGCTTGACGAGGACCTCGAGCGCCTGCTCTCGAAACAGGAGCACCAACGGCACGCTGAGTGCGATGATGACGGCGAAGAACAGCATTGCGGCCATCGACACGCCTAGGAGCAATTGCACGATGGCCAGCAGCGGATCCCGCCGAGCGGGGACATGCAAACTCATGCAATGCCAGGTAGCATTGTGAGTACGGAAGTCCAGAGCAGGACCACCGAGAAGATGGCAAGAGCGAGCGAGGCGACAACTTCGTAAGACTGCACCATTGATTGTTCTCCGATATGCTTCATATCGATTTTCAATAACACCGATTCTACTGGTCGTCAACCAAATTATCGAAAATCGATATGCGCCACCTCCAGGGCCGAGAGACTTCACGATGGTGCCCAGCAGCCGGCGTCGCCACTCGGGGGCATGCGTTCAGAAAAGCGATCGGATCGCGCGGCGCGGTCGTGTCCCCGGTGATGGTGTAGCTCGACGGTTAGCGAAGCTGACCGGACGCGCGCTCATCGATCAAGCGCAGTAGCGGCCGGTCAGTTTCGCGGGTGGCCATCGGAGATCTCGGATAGATTTGGGTTGCGAGACTCAAGCTATGGAGATCCCGATGACCAAGGAGATGATGGACGTTCAGGCGCTGCTGGGAAAGAGTGCCGACAGCGATTTTCTACGCGAGATGATCGGCTTTGCGGCGCAGCGGCTGATGAAACTCGAGGTCGGTGGGCTGACGGGCGCCGCTTATGGCGAGAAGAGCGCAGAGCGGCAGGCCCAGCGCAATGGCTACCGCGATCGGGATTGGGAGACGCGGGCCGGAACGGTCGAACTGCGCATCCCCAAGCTGCGCACCGGCAGCTATTTCCCCGGCTTCCTGGAGCCTCGCCGGTTGGCGGAGAAGGCGCTGACAGCCGTAATCCAGGAGGCATACATACAGGGCATTTCGACGCGCTCCGTCGACGATCTGGTCAGCCGAAGGCCACGCCCGAAGGGCGTAACGCGCTCGGCATGAGCGGCATCTCCAAGAGCCAGGTCAGCCGGCTATGCCAGGAGATCGACCAGCGGGTGAAGGCGTTCCTCGATCGGCCCATCGAAGGCGACTGGCCCTATCTCTGGGTCGATGCCACTTACCTCAAGGTACGGCAGGCGGGGCGGGTCGTCTCAGTGGCGGTCACCATAGCGGTCGGCGTCAATAGCGACGGCCGCCGCGAGGTGCTGGGCATGGCGATCGGCGCATCGGAAGCCGAGACTTTCTGGACCGACTTCCTGCGCAATCTGGCGCGGCGGGGCCTGCGCGGTGTGAAGCTCGTCATCTCCGACGCCCATGAGGGTATCAAGGCGGCGGTGTCGCGTGTCTTCAATGCCACCTGGCAGCGCTGTCGCGTCCATTTTGCCCGCAATGCCATCGCTCATGCCGGGCGGAGCCGGAACCGTGTCGTCTCCGCACTGATCGCCACCGCTTACGCTCAGGAAACCGCCGAGGCCGCCACGATCCAGTGGCGCAAGGTGGCTGATCAGCTTCGACCGGCAGTGCCCAAGCTCGCCAAGCTGATGGATGATGCAGAGCAAGATGTATTGGCATACATGTCCTTCCCGCCCCAGCATCGCACGAAGTTGCACTCGACCAATCCGCTCGAGCGCCTCAACGGCGAAATCAAGCGGCGAACAGAAGTGGTCGGCATCTTCCCCAACGAAGACGCCATCACCCGCTTAGTCGGGGCTATCCTGCTGGAACAAAATGATGTGTATGGAACACCCCTACCATGCAAGGCTTTTCGATAAAGATTGGCGAGCTCGGATCTTGCGGTCGTGTATCCGGCCTTGTCGCGCGGCTTCACACGCCGCAGGCCCCTATGGTTTCCGCGGATCGACGGCCGGACAAATGGACGAACTCAAAACGGTTCGCATCATTTCAATGACCTTTGTCGAACCCCGGTGTGACCGGTTCGCCATACTCTGTCATTCGCCTTGCAAGTCAGTCCCTTGGCGGGACCGAGCTGGTTACGCCGCCATCAGCTGGGCTGAATGTCGGCGGTAAAGTTCCTCCCTGGTCAGCATTGCCCAAAGCGAACGCGCTGTTTTATGCGCAACAGCCGTCGCCGCGACGTTTGTTGGCCTCCTCGCAACCAGCGCTGTGAGCCACGGACGAGGCGCTACGTCCTTGCGGAATGTCGTTCCCACGACGGCACGGGCACCATGGATGAGTAGCGTTCTGAGATAACGATCACCTCCTTTGCTAATCCGCCCAATCTTCTCCTTGCCGCCACTCGCTTTGATCCGCGGTGTAAGGCCCAGCCAGGCGGCGAAATGGCGGGAGGACTTGAATTGCTTTCCGTCCCCTACGGCAGCGACAATTGCAGATGCGGTGATCGGCCCAACCCCTGGTGCCGACGCGAGCCGCTGGCTGACTGGATCTGCTTTGTGCCAAGCCACGATACGCAATTCCATATCTTTGAGTTTCTCGCTTAATTCCTCAATGTGTTGGAACAGACATCGCAGTGCTTGCTGTGCCTCGCTGGGCACTACGGTTTCGTCGGCCGACACAAGGCGCTCGCTTAGCGTCGCAAGCTGCCGCACTCCTTTGCCCGCGATGATCCCATATTCTCCAAGCAACCCTCGTAACGCGTTGATCGTTGCTGTCCGCTGTCTCACGAGAAGGCTACGCACCCGGTGCAACGCGAGGATCGCCTGCTGCTGCTTGGTCTTGATCGGCACGAAGCGCATGTTCGGCCTGGCCACCGCTTCGCAGATCGCTTCCGCGTCCGCGGCATCTGTCTTATTTCTTTTGACAAAAGGTTTGACGTACTGCGGCGGAATGAGCCTTACCGTATGTCCCAGTTCTACAAGTAGGCGCCCCCAGTGATGTGCGCTGGAGCACGCTTCCATGCCCACCAGACGCTGGGGTTGCTTCTTGAAAAACGCAACAAGATCGCCGCGGGAAAGCTTCCGACGAAGAACCGTATGGCCGGCCTTATCCACGCCATGTACTTGGAACACCGTCTTGGCAAGGTCGAGACCGATAGTGACAACCGACATGCTTCCCTCCTTTGATGACTGGCCGTGAGAGTGCACCCTTCAATAGGGGTGGTCCATGCCATCAAATGGGCCGTCCAGCGCTCCCGCTACATGACACTGGAAAGCGTCGCCCAAATCGGCGATGATCCCCTCGTCACGCTGCCGCCTATGGCAGCATGATCAACCCGGCTCTAGCCGGAGATCGCCATGGCTACGCCGGCGAACCTACACCATGTGTTGGGACACGATCCGCGGCGCTGTTGAGCGAAACCCCAGAAAGCACTCCTTTGAAGACATGGCACATCCTTGACAAGATCAATCTTCCAAGTCACGGCAACCGTATCGTCTACCAGGTGCAACGGAAATCTGCGATTGGCTGTGAAGCGTAGTGAAGGTGCGGCGCGGGTTCTAGCGGCGTTCGAACATATAGCTGCACGGCAACCCATTGGCGTCAGCGCTCTGGCTCGCCTGATGGAAGAAGATAAGAGCGTTATTCAGAGGGCTGTAGTCACCTTGGCGGAAGCCGGCTGGATCCGGTCACTTCCTTCGCCACCCACGCGTTGGGAAGTGAGCGCCCGCTTGTTCACAATTGCGCATTTACCGCGCAGTGCTGGCGAGTTGCGGCAACGCGCCCGCAGCACCTTGGAGGCTGTACGCGATCAGAGCAATGAAACAGTGTTTCTGGCCATCCCGGATGTTGGACGCTTCGTCGTAATCGACGTCGCACAGGGACCACATCCGTTGCGTGCTGCGCTGAAAGAAGGAGATATAATCCCTGTGCGCGGCAGCGCTACTGCGGCAGCAATCCTGCCCTTCCTAGATCCGAAATCGGTTGATGTCATGTTGGCAGGTGCCACCTACGACGAAGGTGCCGCCCTCCGCGCAAAAAGCGGCCAAGGAGCATTCGCGGTGAGCGTTGACGGCGTGCTGACGGGTTCAACCAGCCTCGCCGCACCGATCTTCGATGACATGGGAATTCCGATTGGCGCAATCGGACTCGCTGGCCCGACGAGCAGGATACCGGAGGATCGACATGCTCATCTCGGGACGCTTCTCCTCAGCGGCGCCCGCAATCTGTCCCAAAGCGCATCTGCTTAAAATTTTTGAACGACGCCTCCGCACATCGGTGCTGACTCTCCATTTTTCAAATTACACCGCGTCTCCCGTAGCTTTTCTTACAGGCTGCATTCACCACCATGATGGCGAGGCACCACTTGACCCGCATTGGAAATGATCTATTCTTATCCCTAAGAGAGATATGTGTATCTCCTAGGGATACACATATATTGAATAATTCGTAGGAGGAACGCATGCCGGATGTAACGGGCGTGGTGAACTATCTTTCCGGGCAAGCTGAGGGTCGGGTAAAATATACTCAACAGCGGGAACGCTCCACTTTACAGCACGATGCTCATTCGGTCCTCATGCACGACATTCGCAATTCAAGCGAACTGCCGACCCTCGAGAGGGAAGGCTTCATGGTGGCTTCTATCCCGTTGGATCCCCAACTGCCGCTGGATGCCAGAGTCATCGCCGAAGCATACAATCCCGCTATTCAGAGATTTCTTCAACAGCTGACCGGAGCCCCCAAGATCGTTTTGCGCGCACCAATTTTGCGTTGGAGCCGCCGAATGGAGCGCGAGCAATTTGCCCCGGGGCCCGCCGACTATGTTCACGGAGACTTCGCCAAGGACGTGTTCCACGACATGGCCAAGGAGGCGGTGTGGAATGACCCTGAACGGGATCGATGGCTGGCGGGGCGTTATGCTGTTGTGCAAACATGGCGAGCACTCAGTCCGCCCCCTCAGGATTTCCCCCTCGCCTTGGTTGACCGCCGTACAGTCTCCAGTCATGAATTAGTAGAGATGCAGTCGATCATCGGGGCGCCGGGAGAGGAGCGATCTTATTCCAGCTATTCACTAAAATACAATCCGCGCCATCGCTGGTCGTATTTGTCGAACATGACACAAGATGATGTACTGGTCTTTATCGGGTCCGAGAGCGATAATGAGATGCCTGGCATATTACATTCCAGCTTTGATAACACGCCAAATATCACCGATCCTGTTCCTAGAACCTCCTGCGAATTGCGCGCATTTGTATACTGGGGATGATAGCTGAGCGACCGCCCACGAGCCTTGTCTCCATGGAATGAGCCATATGCTGCATTGCCGCGCCCGCGTTGGTTGGAATGCCATTTTGGCTCCGTTCCTGAGTGGCGCCTGAGGGTCGCATCAAGTTATGACAGGCACGGCATCCTTGCAGGCGCCCTGGAACTGGCATTTTCCCACAAGGTACGTCCTTTATGCAGCGATTTCGCCGACCGTAAGATCCTATGCCAATAGTCGAAGCCGCCGTATTGCATAGATCATTGAGCATTGCACTACGGTCCATTTCTTGGTAATCTCCCGACAAAATCAATATAGGGAGGAAGGCATGAACAGGTTTCTAGGCAAACTAGCACTCATGGGCGGAGTGGCGGTCATCGGATTTGCCCCACCGAGCCAGGCGCAAGGCACTGGGAGCAGCCAGTCGGCCGCTCGGGCGGATACCCCCAACGTTACCCACATCATCGTAACGGCTCAGCGGCGCCAGGAGCGGTTAGAGGATGTGCCTAGTTCAATTGTGGCCGTTTCTGCTGAAACCATCGAACGTGCGGGTGTGGTCAACATTCAGCAAATCGGTAGCATCGCACCTGGCGTCCAAGTAAACCAGGCAGGTGGCGCAACCCAGCCCTCAATCCGTGGGATCACCAGTCTCACCAATCAGGTCGGGTTTGAGAACAACGTCGCTCTTTATATCGACGGCTTTTACGCGCCCGACATGATTGCCCTGAATTCGGACCTAGGCAACATAGCTGACGTGCAGGTCCTCAAAGGACCTCAAGGCACTCTCTATGGCCGCAATGCTACAGGTGGCGCAATCCTGATCAGTACGCTTGCACCCTCAAAGACGTACACGGGCAAAGCCGAAATCAGCTACGGCAGCTATGACACTCTTACCACCAGCGCCTATATTTCTGGTCCGCTGACTGACTGGCTGCGCTTTGGCCTCGCCGGGTATCTGCGCAAGACGGACGGTTATCTCGACTTTGCCGAACCCACGCGCAGCGGCAACGCCGCACCCATCAAGCAGCAATCTATCCGTTCCAAGGTGCAAGCCGATCTCGCCTCGAACTTCACCGCGACGCTCGGGTTCAACTACGGGCTTTCCTCTGACCCGCGCGGCAACCTTTTCACGCCGCGGGACCATATCACGCCGGCGACCGCGCTACTGCCGCGCGCTACTGATCCAATGGAGATGTCTTACAATTACCGCACCGCCAATCGGGCGAAAGTTTACGAAGGCACGCTGAAGCTGGAATGGAACACGGATATCGGCACGCTAACATCGTACAGCGGCTATGCGCGGCGCAATAGCAGGCAGGATTTCGACACCGATGGCACCTACGCAGATATCGCCTCCAGTGAGAATAGTTACCGAGAAGACACTTACCAGCAAACGCTCGACTATGCGATCAACGCTATCAATGGCCTGGATCTTGTTGTAGGCGCCAGTTATTATAATGACCACACGCGAAGCACTCCGCCACTGCACCAGACGACTTATGGACCTAACAGAGCCTTCAGCTTCTATGTCGACTCTGACCTGCGGACTGAGGCATTCGCATTTTACGCTGACGGCACAATCCACCTAAGCGATGCACTCAGCCTCAGCCTTGGCGGTCGCTACAGCGATGAAACGAAAAAGATTGAGATGGTCGGGACTGGTGCGCTTGCGACACTGCTTCCTCTCACTGTGCGCCGCGCGAGCTTCGACAAATTCACCCCTCGCGCTTCACTCCGCTATGAAATCGCTCCCAGGACCAACGTCTATGCGTCCTATTCCCAGGGCTTCCGTAGCGGAACCTTCCCGGTCGCAGTTGGCGCACCTTCACTCGTTATTCCGGTCCGGCCGGAAACCATCACCTCCTATGAAATAGGCTTTAAGACCGCGCAGAGCTTCTTCCGCTTCGATGCTGCTGCTTTCTACTATCGCGACAAGGACCAGTTTATCTCGCTCACTTCACAGATCTGCACCTCCCCGACAAATTGCACCTTTACTTCCGTGCTTGGGAACGCCCCGAAGGCAAAGGTTTACGGTTTGGAGGCGCAACTGTCAGCGACACCGATTGACGGCCTCAACATTCGCGCTGGCGCCTCGTACCTCCATGCGCGCTTCGGTGATTTTCCCAACGCGGTGGGCACTGGGCTAAATACAACTACAAATACGAATGTGTTGAACCAGACTCAGGACTGGAGCAATAAGCAGCTACCGCGCGCACCTGACTTCTCTGGTAACGTCGGCATCGATTATGAAATGGCCTTGGCCGGCGGAACCTTATTGACGGCAGTTAATGCAAATTATACTGACAGCTTCGTTATCCAGAATCTGTCTCTCTATGGCCCACTAGCGGGGCCAGAACTTGCCGGAAAGCAGCGATACCGGCAAAAAGCTTATACCTTGGTAAATGCGCAGATCACATGGACTGATCCCTCAGAACATCTCTACATTGGTGCTTACGCGCGCAACCTCACCGACAAACGCTATCGCCTGACCTACAATGGCAACTCGCGCGGCGACTATTCGACACCCGCTTGGCCTCGGGAGATAGGCGTGAAGGTAGGGTATAGGTTCTAGATCCATCGAGAAAGTCGATAGAGCACACCCAAATGCACGGCTCCGGAGAGCGGCTTTTGTCGCTTTCTGGAGCTTTATCAAATATCTGAA
This sequence comes from Sphingobium tyrosinilyticum, assembly GCF_042654265.1. Taxonomy (NCBI): domain Bacteria; kingdom Pseudomonadati; phylum Pseudomonadota; class Alphaproteobacteria; order Sphingomonadales; family Sphingobiaceae; genus Sphingobium; species Sphingobium tyrosinilyticum. The sequence continues at coordinate 30,114 of NZ_JBHSFZ010000018.1, forward strand.
CTCAGTTGCAGCAAGCACTTTGAAATGGCGCGACATGAGCAGGATATCTGCCGAAACCTGACACGGAGGATGTTTGTCCATATCGCATGGAGTAGGCGCCGAATGGCGCCAGCACTGGACCGCGGTCCTTGCTGGCTGCATGGGCTACGCTGCCAGTACGATGCTGACCTATTCGCTAAGCCTCTTCCTTGAACCATTGGAACAGGCTTTCGGCTGGACACGGGTCGAGATCATGGCTGGATCATCGATCGTCGCGGTCATCTGCGTGCTGCTCTCGCCCGTTACTGGCGCAGCAGTCGATCGCTTCGGGCCGCGATGGATCGGCATTGGCGGCTTGGTCGCGCTTGGATCAATGATCGCTGCCTTCGCCTTCATCAACGGCAACTACCTTCTCTGGCTTATCGTCTGGACTGGCTATGCCCTAGCGACCGTTTGCGTTTTACCGACTGTCTGGACTGCCGGAGTCGTCCGGCGTTTCCGCGCTGGCCGGGGTTTAGCTATAGGCGCAACCATGTGTGGACCCGGTATTAGTACCTTTATCAGCCCGCTCGCGGCCCACCTGCTCATAGACGGACTTGGCTGGCGCTACGCCTTCATAGCTATGCCTCTACTTTGGGGCATCGTCGTGCTGCCAATTTTGTTTTTTTTCCACAAGAACATGAAGCGCCATGATGTCCCTGAACCTGCAGACCAGGCGGCCCGAGCTGGGAGAAAAGGTCTTGCAGTAAATCGCGATGTCGTCTCCGGTCGTTTCATTCGACTTCTCGCGGCCGGCCTGTGCTTTGCCGCCGTTGTGCCTCCGATGGTTATCAGCGCGGTTCCCATCCTCTCCTCGGCGGGGCTACCGCGCGGCGAGGTGGTGACTATTGCGTCCTTGGCAGGAGTCGCAGCCATTTGCGGCCGTATCATCATTGGCTACCTACTCGACCATCTGGACGCGCGCGTCCTGGGTATGATGCTTGCCTTGCTTCCGAGCATCGCCTGCGGCATCCTATTGGCCTTTCCCGCTTCGGTTCCAATGGCCGCTCTGGCCATCATCGCGCTCGGTTTCACGCTAGGCGCTGAGTATGATGTCCTTGCCTATATGACATCGCGCTTTTTCGCGACGGAACATTTTGGTCTGCTTTTCGGTACACTCGCAGGCGTGATAGGCTTGGCAACATCGCTGGGGCCGGTCTGGTTTAACGCGATCTTTGATCATGGCGGGTCTTATGTTCCCGCCCTATGGATCGCGCTGCCCCTATGCCCCGTTGCCGCACTGCTATTCGCATCGCTTGGTCGCTATCCCACGGCTCTCGAAGGACATTTGCAACGATCCTAATACAGCATAGATCGATCAGAGGCTGAGCCAAATAGCTGTCCTGGTCGTCCCAGTCTTGTGGATCGCCGCCTGCGGACTAAATTGATTTTGCTGCTCATTTTGCACCGGATGCTTGGGATAGAATTCGGCTCTCTTCCGCGCAATCGGGACCGGTCACTGTCGATTGGTTGCTTATCGATGCAACTTCCGCCAGTGCCGCTTTAAGATCAGCTTGGAATGCTTGATCCGCGTTTAGGCGCATTACTGTCGCAGCGGCCATTGCGCGCCCTTCCTCGATATCGCTTAGCCAATGCACATTGCAAATTCGACGGCTGTCACCAAATGCACGACCCCGGGCAACGATTTGTGCGGCTCGATCCGGGAAAACTTCTGCGAGGATGAGCGACACGCCAAACCCTATAGCGCTATGCCCCGACGGGTAAGACCCGTCATGACGAAGAGCTCGCTCCCAGGTTGGGGTACAGGTCGTCTTGCCATTCACCATGAAAGGACGCGGGCGCCTATAGTGCTTCTTCACTTCGAGCGTCGCAGCCCCAAGATCCTGCGATGAACGATCAATCATCTGCACCAGGACTGGTGTTCGTTCCTTGCTGATCGCAACACCAGCCGCACAACTGAAGGTGGCCGCGGCCCTGCCGGGAGCAAGATTTGCATCCTTGGCTGCCAGTTCCCACCTGGGTCCAGACGGCGTTCTGGTGGCCTGATCAGCTCCAGCTCGATCAAATAATTCTGCGGGCGATCCGGGCGTTGGCGGAGCCGGCACCAGCACGAGCCCATTTGGAAGGGCCGTACCTCCGAGATAAGGTCCCTTCTGGGCCGCCCCGGTCGACGTCAGCGGTACTGCGCTATAGTGATCAAGCCTGGCGCAACCACAGGCAAGCAGAAGCGCCGGTACCGCGGCAAGTGCGTAGTTCACACGCATAGGCATTTCCTCACCCCATCCAAGATGGCTCTTCTACGAGCGGTGTTTTAATTTGAGTTGAGATTAAACGCTATAAGTCGACGTTTCTACTGTCGTCATTCCCAACAAAGATATCACGGCTAACGGCAGAAACGGACGTACAGACTGTAAGCGCCATCGCCACGCGCATCTCAGCCTTCATGAGGCGCAGCACGTGGTCAACGCCAGCTTGCCCGCCACCCGCCAAGGCATAGGCCCATGCACGACCGATGAGGACACCCTTCGCACCGAGCGCCAGCATTCTGACTATATCTAATCCCGAGCGCACGCCGCCGTCAGCAAGTACAGTCAAGCTGTCACCCACAGCAGCGGCAATCGGCGGCAACGCTCGAGCAGTAGACTGTACACCGTCGAGTTGTCGCCCACCATGGTTCGAAACGATGATACCATCAGCTCCAAGCTCGGCCGCCTCTCGCGCGTCTTGGGGATCCAAGATGCCTTTGGTGATCAATAGCTGCTCCATTCGGATCGAATCAAGTTCAGATCATCCCAAGGGACCGTAGGATCAAAATTGTCTCGCATCGAGGCAAAGAAGTCCTCCATACCTGTACGATGACCCAGCACCGGTGCTACATTTCCAAGCTGATGCGGCCTTCCACGACCCCCCACGTCCCATGCCCATCCTGGTCGCATCGCGCCTTGCCAAAGACGCTTCGCTGCACCGCTAAGGCCAGCCGCGCCGACGAGGCCAGAACGATAGTCCCGATAGGGGTTCCAGGCGCGGGCATGTCGACTGTAAATACAAGGGCAGAACATCCCGCCATGCGCGCTTGTGCCAAAGAATCGCGCATAAAATCGCAATCCCGAATCATTTATAGCTGGAACCAGAACGGCTTTTTCGTTGCTGCCGCCACTTCTGCCAGTGGACATGCTGAGACCGTGGAGAGACAGAAAGGAACGCCGGCAGCCTCCGACGCACGAGCAGCCTGCACCTCTCCGCGCCGTGCATTCATTTCGGCAAGTCCTACCGGCGCGAGCACGAGGGGCATATCAAAATGCTGGCCAAGCAGGTCGATGTCCGAAACATCGCGCAGCGCCCGTTGACCCAGGGCGACCTTCTCAAGATCCGTTATGTTCTTGCGCAGTGTTATTTCTGCGTATGAGCCGCCATCGCTATACTCGAACAAAAAGCGCGGCAGCCGCCGTCGGGCCAGTTTGCGGTAGTCGAGCGTTGAGGCCGCTTTCATGCATTCGGACCCGAAATATTCAACCGATAGGTTCGCATCGCGTTCCGCGCGAAAATTGCGGAGCGCTCATCCTTTGAGAGATCGGCCGTGAGGGCATGAAGTGCCTCCAGACACTTGTCGAAATCGGCAAACAATTTGTCGGTTGGAAAATCACTTGCTGCCATCAGGCGATCAGGTCCGAACAAATCGATCAGCTCACGCACAAAATGGTGTACCGACTGGACAGCCCAGCCACGATCAATAAAGCCGAACCCGGACAGTTTGACCGAAACTTGCGGAAGCGCGGCAAGCAACGCCATGCCGCGCCGCCACTCATCCAGGCCGTTCGGATCATCGATTACGGGCATTCCGGCATGGTTGACGATTATTGGAACTTCTGGATGCCTTTGAGCAATTGCCGCTATATTGGGCATTTGCTTAGGATAGCATTGCAGATCGAATGACAATCCACGCTGCCCCAGCAAACTGAAGCCGCGCTCCCAAGTGGGGTTCAACGTCACGTCCGTCGCGGAATAGGTGCGTTGTGGATTAGCGTGCCAGTTAACAATCTGCCGTACCCCCCGAACAGCGGCATGACCGGCGTGAGCCTCTAACGATCGTTCAATATTTGGATGGTCGAGCGCCGCGAAAGCGACCACTCCGTTTGGTAAACCGCGGCGGTCAGCAATCGTTTGAACCCAATCGGTTTCGTCAAGCGCCTGAGACGCGTCAGCGCCGGCCTCCACATGGACCATGCCGACCACATTCCAGCGCTTGGCATCAGCCAAATAGTCATCAAGCTCGTAATCAACTGCTATCGCTTCGACGCTGCCGTTGGGCCCGTCATCGGAAAAAGGCGGCCTCAGCCAAGAATAGCCGATTGAGCCATCTAGCTTCCACAGGTGCACGTGCGCATCGACAAAAGGGATCGGGTCCTTCATGTCAGCCGCCGACAACGCAAGAATGATCGGAGCGCAGGTCCATTATTGTTCCTGAAAGAATAAGCGCGCCATCCAGGTTCAGGGTCAGACAGCAGCGGATGCTTATGCCATGACCTCATCACCCAAATGGCGCCATGCCACGACCCTTTGCGTCTGCGTGCCCAGCTTCGCGATGGAGAGCTGCATCACATCGCCAGGCTTAAGGAAAACAGCGTCAGGCTTTTTGCCTTCACCGACACCCGGTGGTGTTCCCGTTATAATCAGATCACCAGGGAACAAGGTCATATAGCGGCTGATATAAGCGATCACTTCTCGCACGCTAAAGATCATTGTACGGGTATTGCCCGTCTGCATCCGCTCACCGTTTACGCACAGGCTCATATCCAAATCCTGGGGATCGGCAATTTCTTCCGGCGTCACTAGCCAAGGTCCGACGGGGCAAAAAGTGTCGTGACCCTTGCCCTTTGACCATTGGCTGCCGCGCTGCTTCTGATTGAATCGCTCGGAGACATCATTGGCCAGCACATAGCCCGCAACATGATCGAGCGCATCTGCTTCCTCGACATAACGGCATGTCTTGCCAATGACGACGCCCAGTTCGACTTCCCAGTCACTATGGGCCGAGTCCTTAGGGAGCATCACTTCATCGTTGGGTCCGGTCAAACTCGACAACGCTTTCATGAACATGACAGGTTCGGATGGGATCGGCAGGTTGGATTCAATGGCATGATCTTCGTAATTGAGCCCGATCGCGACGATCTTACCGATGCCCTTGACGGGAACTCCATAGCGTGGCTCCCCGTCGACCAGGGGAAGAGTTTCCAGCTGGACAGCAGATGCCACACGCAAAGTGTCGGGCGTGATGTCAGGGACGACGCCGGAGAGATCTCGGATGCGGCCTTGCGCATCGACAAGACCGGGCTTTTCAGAGCCACGGGGGCCATAACGACAAAACTTCATGACTTATCCTTAGAAGGAAGAAGAGTGATCTGCAGCACGCTCAATTAAGCCCAAGCGAGCCCATCGGGGAAGCGGAAGTGCTCGATCGCCTCTACCTTCAGCTCCGTGCTGTAGCCGGGCTGGCTCGGGGCAACATAGCGGCCCGATTTCACAACCGCCGGATCGACAAAATGCTCATGAAGATGCGCGGCATATTCAGTCATCGCTTCGTCACATGTCCCGCTGACCGCGACATAATCGATCGCGGAGATATGCTGCACGACCTCGCAGAGACCTACGCCGCCCGCATGCGGACAGACCGGCTTACCGAACTTGGCAGCCAGCAGCAGCACTGCTAGCACTTCGTTAAGACCACCCAATCGGCATCCGTCCAACTGCACGACGTCGATCGCGTCCGCCTGGAAGAACTGCTTGAACATGGTGCGGTTGTGACAATGCTCCCCGGTCGCCACACGAATCGGGCGGACGGCCTCACCCACCTTGGCATGGCCCAGAATATCATCGGGGCTCAGCGGCTCCTCAATGAACCAGGGGTTGAACTCTGCGAGGCGCTCCATCCATGCGGCGGCTTCATGGACTTCCCATACCTGGTTGGCATCGACCATGAAGCGCTTGTCTGGACCGATCTCCTCGCGGACGATGCGTGAGCGGCGCACGTCCTCCTCGACATCGACACCGACCTTGATCTTGATCGCCTTCCAACCGTCAGCCATGGCCTGTCGCAGCAGACCGCGCATTTTATCGTCATCGTAGCCGAGCCAACCTGCCGAGGTCGTGTAGGCAGGATAGCCGTTCGCTTCCAGCCAAGCGATCCGCTCGGCCTTACCCGCTTCCTGCTCGCGCAGCAGGGCGATCGCCTCTTCCGGCGTGATTGCGTCCTGAATATGGCGGAAGTCGATCAACGACACGAACCGTTCGGGCGTAAGGTCCGACACCAGGCGCCAGACCGGCTTGCCTTCGACCTTTGCCCACAGGTCCCAGATCGCGTTGATGATCGCTGCGAGACCCAGGTGAATTACGCCTTTTTCCGGACCTGTCCACCGCAGCTGGCTGTCACCCGCAAGAACCCGCCAAAAACCGGCCATGTTCGTGGTGATCTCTTCCAGAGTCTTTCCAACGACCAACGGTATATAGCTTGCGATCGCGGCGACGCACAGCTCATTGCCCCGGCCGATCGTGAAAGTGAAGCCGTGCCCCTCCATCCCAGGCCGGTCGGTTTCCAAGACCACATATGCGGCGGAGTAGTCTGGATCGGGGTTCATCGCATCTGAGCCATCTAGGTGGCGTGATGTGGGGAAACGCAGGTCGTGAGTACGAATCGCAGTGATCTTAGTCATAAAAGCCGTTTCGTATATAGTTTCACGTTTTATATATGATGAAAAATGTTTACGTGCAAAGGATAATTTTGCGTGGCAGAGACGGCGGATGACTGACGAACGGCAAACTTACCAAGCACCCGCACTGGAGCGGGGGCTTGAGATTCTTGAGCGGTTGGCGACACTGGGGGGACCTGCAACACTGGCTGAAATGGGACGCGAACTGGGACGCTCCCGCAGCGAGTTGTTCCGCATGTTCGTCGTGCTGGAACGTGGCGGCTATCTTAGCCGCGTTGATGGGGATCGATATGCGCTGACCTCAAAGCTCTATGATGTCGCCTTGCGCGCACCGCCCCAACGCGACCTTATAGACGCCGCGCTGCCGGCGATGCATCGCACGGCAGTCCGCTTGCAGCAAAGCTGCCATCTGGGCGTGGCAAGCGGCACTGATCTGGTCGTAGCGGCGCGGGTGGAAAGTCCTGACATGCTCGGCTTTTCCCTGCGGGTGGGATTTCGCCGTCCATTAAATCTTTCAGCTAGCGGGCGTGTGCTCTATGCCTACCAATCTGCGGGGATACGTATGACCTGGCGAAGCCTTGCCAACACGCCCGAAGATGCAGAGCGCTGGCAGGAGGTCGAGGCGGCCGCGCAGGCGGTGCTGGACAACGGCCACTACATCACTCCCAGCTTCTATGTAGATGCAGTGACTGACGTGGTCGCACCAATTATTCCCGAGGGGCGCTCCTACGCCGTTGCGACCTTGGTCGTACCCTTCATCTCCGGGCAGTCAACACGCACGACGCTGGATGAAGTCGCGACATGCGTGATGGAGGAAGCCGCCACCATCGGGCGCGGTTTGATGTTGTAAGGCGGCGCTCAACGCCAGCAAGTCAAGCGGCGATCAGCTTCTGTTCGGCGCCCTTCCAGCCATAGAGCGCTACGATGGCGAAGATGACGGCGGGCATCCAGAAGGCCGCAGGCGATCCGTAGTGATCGGCGATCATCCCCATCGGATAGGGCAGCAGAACCCCGCCGCCGATCGACATCACCATAATCGACGCCGCGCTCTTGGTATGGCTGCCCAGATCCTTCACGCCTAGAGTGAAGATCGTCGCGAACATGGTGGACATGAAGAAGAAGACGCCTATCAGCGCGATCGCTGAAACCTTCTGGATCCCCATCGCAACGACAACAGTCAGCATGGTGTTGAACACGCCATAGGCCGTGAGCAAAGCACGCGGTGGTATCCGCACCAGCAGCGCGGTCGAGACGAAACGTCCGATGAGATAGCCAAACATGGCGATTGACAGCAGGTAGGCGCCTTGCTGCGAGCTGAGGCCATCCCAGGTTTCCGTCACGAGGTTAATGAAATAGGCACCGACACCTACCTGCGCGCCGATGTAAAGCGCCTGCGTCGCCACGCCGAACACGAAGTGGCGGTGGCGAGATAGCGGCAGCGGCTGGCCTCGTTCTTGCTCAAGCGTATCTTCGGCCGCGCGGATTTCCGGCAGATGTACCCGCGCCAGCACGAACGCGTAGGCGAGGACAAGGACGCCGATGATGCCATAGGTGATCTGAACCGACGTGAGCTCTCCGCCCAAGCGAGCGGTCACATCCGGATTGAAGAAGAAGGCGCCACCTATAAGCGGGCCAATGAATACGCCGACGGCATTAAACGACTGTGCCAAATTCAGTCGGTAAGACGCCTTCGCAGGGTCACCCAGCACGTTCACATAGGTGTCGGCGGAGGTTTCTAGCACCACTATACCGGTCGCCAGAACGAACATCGATCCAACGAATAGCGGGAAGCTCTCCGCACCGGCCGACGGGATGAACAGGAAGGCGCCAAGAGCCGTTATAACGAGGCCAGAAACCAGACCTGCCTTGTACCCAGCCCGCTTCATCAGCATGCCCGCTGGCACGCTCATTATCAGATAGGCGCCGAAATATGCCATCTGCAGCAGGGAAGACTCTGCCTTTCCGACGTGCAGCGTCTCCTGGAAATGCTTATTCAGCACGTCGAGCAAGCCATAAGCTAAGCCCCAGATGACGAAGCAACTGATGGCGAAGGCAAGCGCCAGCTTTATCCCCTGCCGCTCAGCATCACTCTCGCGGTGTGCTTCCGCCTGCGTCGCCATCATTGCCTCTCCCTATATCCGCCAATCCGGTGGCGCTTAGTTGGCCCAGCCGCCGTCAATCACATGAATGGCACCCGTCGTGAACGCTGCTTCGTCGCTCGCCAAGTAAAGGATGAGGCTGGCGATTTCCTCCGCGCGGCCCAGGCGGCCCATTGGTTGGCGAGCAGAAAAAGCCTTAAATGCTGCTTCCTCATCGCCGGTGTCGCGCAGCCGTTGACGCAGTGAGGGCGTATCGACGGTGCCGGGGCAAACGGCGTTGCAACGAATGCCTTGGGTCACGAAATCGGCCGCTACCGATTTCGTAAGGCCGATCACGCCCGCTTTTGTGGCGGAATAAGCGAAGCGATTGGGAACGGAACGGACGCTAGATGCGACCGAGGCGATGTTAACGATAGAGCCTCCGCCGTTTGCGATCATGCCGGGCAGGCTGGCTTTGATAATGCGGAACATGGCAGTCATGTTCAATGTCACCGAGCGGTTCCACGCATCTTCGTCGCAGTCCAGGATTGTGCCAGCATGAACATAGCCGGCAGCGTTGACGAGAATGTCAAACGCACCGTGCCGTTCGAGCAGCGCCGCTGCCGCACCAGTATCGATTACGTCGAGACGCTCCCGCTGGACCTCTTTGGGCAACGATGCAAGCCCTGCTTCATCGATGTCAGTCGCCAGCACTTCGGCACCCTCGCGCGCCATGATGAGCGCGGTTTCCCAGCCGATGCCGGCTGCCGCAGCAGTAACGAGCGCGCGCTTTCCCGCGAGCCTGGATTTAGTCATAAAGTCTCCGGTACTGGTGTTTCGACGGGGATATGTCCTCCCGCCTTTAAATCACGCCAAAGCTGCTCCGGCAGCGAAGTCGAGGACCATCGAACGATTTCCTCCAGCTCCACCGCGGTGCGCGCGCCGACCGTGAGTGCGCGGACCGCGGGATGAGCCGCCGCAAATTGCAGCGCTGCGGCAGGAAGCGGCACGCCATGCGCATCACATAGGCGCGTGAGTTCCTTGACCCTGTCCCGCAGCTTGGCTTGAGCGGGTGCATAATCGAATGTTTCGCCACCGACGAGCAGGCCAGAATTGAACACTCCACCCAGCACGACTGATGTGTGGCGGCGCGCGCAAGCATCAAGGAAACCAGAAGTGAAGGCGGACTGGTCAAGTAGGGTGTAGCGCCCGGCGAGCAGAATGACATCAAGGGGGTGTTCCATCAGGAGTTCATAGCCGATGTCCCATTCGTTAATGCCAAGGCCGATTGCACGAACCAACCCATCCGCCTTAAGCTGCACCATGGCCGGCAGGCTGTCGACGAGCAGTTGCGGCACGAGGCGCCGGTGCCCCCCCGCATGGGTCAACCGATCCACATCATGCAGTAGCGCGATGTCAACGCTCGCGAGGCCTAGCCTTCCCAGACTCTCCTCGAGCGACCGGCGGATGCCGGCAGCCGAATAGTCGAACGCGGGTTGGAACGGCAGCGGATTGACGAAATGCGGAGGCGGCTCTGCGTGAGGTGCAGGATTAAGCACGCGTCCTACTTTGGTCGAGATGGTTCGCCGCGCGGGCGCCGCTGCGCGCAGATAGGCACCGAGACGCTGTTCTGCCAAGCCGTGACCATAAAGCGGTGCTGTATCAAACCAACTTGCACCCACCCGCTCGGCATAGGCGAGCATCTGCTCGGCTGCCTCCTCACTGACCGAAGTAAAAAGATTGCCGATTGGAGCTGTTCCCACGCCGAGCCTAGGCAACAGTACATCCGTGTGCCCGATAGGCTGGAAATCAAACGGCAGAATCATGCCACCCATGATACATAAGATCACATATGAAACAAGCTATGAAAGGAGGTTTGCCATCGGGCTGGCAAGCAGCCACTGCCTAAGAGGCCTCTCGTTGGTGCGTTTGATCGTGGTGAGCCGAAGGCTCGCGCCCAGAGTATCCTCGTCGCGCACAAAGACTTGATAACATAACATCACGGGCCATTTTGCATCTATTTTCTGTCGCCTACCTCTCGACTGTTGGGGAGGGGTTGGCGAACTACGGTGCGCTGGATTTTCTGCTGAGCGCCTTTAGTCTCGGAGAATGGATCCGCGAAGTCTGCACGGTCGATTGCCCTCTACAAAGCGCAAGTTCGCGAAAGGCTTGCTCGGCCAAGAGGCTTCGGCCGCTTGTGCGAGATCGCATGAGGAACGCTGCGGCATAGGCGGCATAGGAAGTTGGGTTCATACACGCAAACGGCTGTTAGGGCCGCTGTCGCCTGCCGATCACTTCAAATCGCCACGCGCGTCTAATCCGCGCAATCGGCTGTCAGTATTCTGAATTGATCTGCTCAGGGTGCCTGTGCTTGGTGAAGGTGCAACTAGGTAAGGTTGGCTACGCTGCTTGGGGCGGCACCTAAACTTCGTCTCCCAGTTGAGATTTTACAGACCGGTACTGGCCTCGCCGGAAAGGTGCCTTTCAAAATGCACAACTGCGATTGCATAATTCGCATTTGTCGAATTGCGTTGCCAGTGTCACATGGCACCTGCCTTTCAGGCATCCTCTCCTTAAAACTTAATTGGCTGGTCGGTCTCGACCAGCCATTTTTTTGCCCGCGCCATAACATTTGAGCGGAAACCCGTTTGGAAGGCCTACACTCGCTGGCCACGAGGACGAGAAATTGTCCTGGTCGCCGGATTTGCGAGGCGGAGGGTGTAGCAAAGCATTTCCACTTCCCTGGTCGCACATGAGTGCGCCAGGAATCCTTCAAGGCGAACCGCTTTGAAAAGCTGACGATCGCTTTCTTCGGTATACGCGGTGTCGGCTCCTTCCACTATCTCGCTTACGCCGCCAAAATGGCGAAAGGCTGCCTCCATGCCATCGAACCAGGCCGACTGCCGCTCATGGCGGAATGCCATCGTGAAGGGGCGGCGGGAATAGCC
>NZ_JBHSFZ010000019.1:0-19221 GCF_042654265.1 Sphingobium tyrosinilyticum
AGGTTGGCCAGACCGGCAAGATCGTGGCGCCGGAAGTCTATATCGCGGTCGGCATTTCCGGCGCGATCCAGCATCTGGCGGGCATGAAGGACTCAAAGACTATCGTCGCCATCAACAAGGATGAGGATGCGCCGATCTTCCAGGTGGCGGACATCGGCCTGGTCGGCGACCTGTTCAAGGTGGTGCCGGAGCTGACCGGAAAGCTTTAAGCAAAATAGGTGTCTTTTCTTGAAGTTCAGTGGGCAAGACAGCCCAGATTCCTGTGAGTTTGATCGACACGATGACCGCCGAGGACGTGCGCGATTTGATGTGGCGACGGTCGAACATCGCTTTGGCCAGGTGAGTGCCTCACGATCGAAGACGAAAAGGTCGAGCTTGGTCGCTTTGTGGACGTGCGTGACAAGGGATTGATGCGCAAAGTGAAAAGCCGGGGCGCTTCAAACCCCCTGGGGTAGGAAGAAGATGTGCGGTAGTCCGGTCCGGCTGCCGGCCTACACTTCCCCCGATAAGAAGAGGATGCGTTGATGCACAAGCTGATGATGTTCATGAAACGGAAGGAAGGCATTTCCTTCGAGGACTTCCGGGCGCATTACGAAAATGTCCACATACCCATGGTGGCGAGATGGGTGGGGCCTTACATGACTGACTTCAAACGCTACTATCCGAAGAATGCCGTCAACCTCTATGCCGGCCGTCCCGACGCTGACCAAGCGCCGCTGGATGATGGCGGCGTCGATTATGACGCGGTGTCCATCTATACCATCAAGGATGAGGCCGCTTTGCAGGAGATCTTGCGAATATCATCAGATCCCGAATTCACTCAGCTTGTGACGAAGGACGAAGCGAACTTCGCCGATCGCGGCAGATCGCGGCAGACGCTAACCGAGGAAATCACGGGAAGCGGGCTTATCTGAGTCGAGTCTCGTGGCAATCCGAAGGGTGTGATTGATTGATCAGCAATAGCGTTGGCTAAGAGCAGCGGGGGAAGTAACTACCCCGCCGACAGCTTTCAATGATATCGGACTTCAGACACGCGCGTGCTGGATGGCCGCGCGCTGCCTGATCTATACCACTGGATCATGATGCGGCGGCCGCGCCATGGGCGGGCTTGCATACCAATCCTTATAGATGGGATCGTCCGGGTAACGGGCTCCCCAATTCGACGTCTCGGGAACGCCGGTCAGCCCCCAGTTCGTGGTGAATTCCCTGGCATCGCACCAGTCCCAGATGCAGGTGCGGCGAAGGACTTTCCATACGCCGTCCCGCTTTTCGCAAAGATCACGGTAACGGCCCGCATGAAAGAAGTTCACCTCCGGTTCCTTGAACGCGACCACGCACAAGAACATGCTTTCCCGCTTCGCGCGATCGCCGTCGATCTCCGACAGAACATTGCTGACATGATGGCTGCAGGAAAAGATCTTGTCCCGCCACTGGCTTACCGCGTCGGCCCAGCCCGGTCCGGAGCCGATATAGCCGCCATGATCGTCGGTCGAATCCGGCCAATAGGTGTCGCGAATGCCCTCAATGTCCATCCGGTCAGCAGCCCGACAATATGTCGTCAGATTGTCGTTCAGTAATTTTGTGTCGTACAATTCGGCCAGCTGCGCGTCGGTGAGGGACATATCACATCTCCAAGTGTAGGATATAGTGACTACACACATCAGCGAGCCCGTTCAATGAGTCGCCTATAATTCAATAGGAAGCCGACCGGATCGGGCTTATTCCGTGGAAGGGCACGGCGACGCGGACGCCGAGGCGCCGCGCTCAATGGAGTTCGCAATCCAGGAGGTCTGGCGGCAGTGAGCATCAGCGATAGGGACTGACGCTGGGTCAGCCCGTTGCCTGCCTCGCGACGCTATCCTGGTCGACGTCCAACAGATCCTTCACCGCTTCGTGGAGTCGTGCGACATAGGAGTTGCTAGCATAAGGCTGAATCAGACTGATGTGATGGACGCAGCAGTCATAGATTGCCGCCACGCCATCGGAGGTCTCATCCAGGCTGGACCGCGCCGCGCCCAGGCGGTTGACCCACACAGCCCACATATTCTCACCGAGAATCTTGGGGCTGTTTGGCGCCTTCATGGGCTCGATGTCGCCGCAGGCGATCGCGTTCTCAATACGCTGGACCGATCCGCCGATTGCCGTGTGCATGATGCGGCGGTAACTTTCGGCCAGATGCGGATCGGTTGCGGTAAAATAGGTGAGGGATTCAAAAAAGAAGTGATAGCGCCACATCAGGCTAAAAAGGTTCACCATATATCCCGCGAGATGCTTCGCGCCGGGATTTCGGGGGGTTGTCAGCACCTCAGCCGCCTCGATCTCGAGACGATCTATGAGCGAATAGATGATGTCCTGTTTCTTCGCGAAGTGATAGGTGAGGTTCCCCGGGCTGATTCCCAAGTCAGAGGCGATCTTGTAGATCGCAACCCTGTCGACCCCGTTGCTGTTGAAAAGCCGGAGGGCCGTCGCCAAAATCCGGTCAGGGGTAGATTCCGCACTCAAACTGATGATCCCTATATTTTTGGTATTTAGCATCTAGACCCGATCTGGCCAATCCGTCAACTAGCGTCCCTCCCCTTTCACGGCGTCGAAAGGTCGATGCTACGTTCGTTGTGGGCTCGGGGATAAAAGGAACCGCGCGCCCCTTCACCAGCCTTGGCCGAAGGGCGCAACGGCCGAAGCCGAGCATTTCAGGCTTTTGATGCGCCAGCCTTCCCCCGTGCGGACGAACAGGTTTTCATAGAAGGCGGTGGTCCACATCGATCCCAGATTGCGGCGATTGAAGACAACTGCGACGTGCCAGCGTCCCGTGGCTTGATCGCCTTGGACTTCGATATGAGGATTTCCAAGCAGATGATAGGAATAGGGGTAGAGCGTGTCGTCGTCGAACCGTTCCCGAATGGCCGCTGATCCCACAAGCGGGGGAGAGTCGGTGGCAACGATGTGAAACACGGCGTCCCCGGTGAAAAGCCTGCTGATTTCCTCGCCTTTGTGCGGTTTGTCGCGACTGCTATCAGCCAATTCGGTATAGCGGGTCTTTAGCCGTACGATCTCCTGCACATCCTCGATGCGGCGGACGCGCTCGTCGATGGTCATCACTCTCTCCTTCCTTTCATGGTAACCCGGCAAACATGCCAAGCGCTATGGCGGCGCGGGCGCGCCAAACCTCGTTCCCGCTAGGGCCCCAACAGGCCCCGCAGAGCCAATCCAAATCCGTCGGCAAGCAGCTTTCGATCACTGACAGGATGTGTGCCCGCGTGTATCAGCAGTGCGCGGACGACCACCAGCAACATCTCGACCCGCGCATCGGCCTCTGCGGGGAGCAGGCCTTTCACCGCCGTTCGGACGATCTTGCGCGCCTCATGACGAAACTCCCTGTCGACGCGCAGGACGAGGGAGGCGAATTTGGCGTTGCGCGCCGACTCTGCGAGCACCTCCAGCGCCAGCGCGGCCCGATCATGGTCGAGCAGCCACATGATCCGGTCCTGAAAGGCCGCTATGATGCCAGGAACATCCAGCTGTTCATGATGGCCCAGTTCGGTGACGTGGAACATGAAGTCTTCAAAGTCCCGCTCGCTGAGCGCCACCATGATCGCCTCCTTGTTTTCAAAATATTGGTAGATATGTCCGACGCTCATCCCTGCCTCGGCGGCAATGCGGCTCATGCTCGCCGCATGAAATCCATCGGCGCGGACACAGGCCCGGGCTGCGTCCAGAATTTGTGCCTGCCGCCTTTCGACACGCTGTTCCTGGCGCGATGCTGCTGCTTCCGTTTTTGCCATCATCTTCTGTCCCTACACCTTCGGCGCGGCCAATGCCATATAAGTAAGAATGAACGATCATTCTTTTTCTTTGACTCTGAGGCGCCGCAAGCGTAACTTGCAGGCACACGGTTGGGCGTCGACACCACGCTTGCCGATGGTGAGACCAGGAGAGGCCCCATGACATCGTTGCCTAGCTTTGCGGATCCCGAGATCCAGAAATGCCCCTTCCCGTTTTATGACAGGCTTCGGGAGGAGCAGCCGGTTTTCCATGACCCTGAAACAGGTCATTATGTGCTCACCCGATATGACGATGTCCGCAAGGCCTTGCTGAGCCCAGCGGTCCTCAGCAATCGAACGCCTTTCCTGGGCGACCGCTGGAGCCCCGAAGCCAACCAGATGTTTGCAAAGGAAGGCTGGCTGCCGATGGACACGCTGGTGTCCAATGATCCACCCGACCATCGCATATACCGTACCCTGGTGGACAAGGTTTTCACGCCCGCCAAGGTGGCGGCGCTAGAGCCGCGGATCATGGCGATCATCGCGGAATTGATTGACGGTTTCGCCGATCGGGAGGAAATCGACTTCGTCGAAGAATTTGCCGTGCCGCTGCCCATGTATGTGATTGCTGAGCAGCTCGGCGTGCGGCGTGAGGATCGCGTGATCTTCAAGCGGTGGTCGGACGCGGGGGTGGAGACGACCGGCCCGGTGACGCCCGAGCGGCAATTGGAGCTCGCCGCCGTCCTGATCGAGATGCAGCGCTATATGGCCCACGAGATCGAAAGGGTCCGCGCGGCTCCCAACGGCATGTTGCTCAGCCGCCTCGTCAATCTGGATACTGATGGACGGCAGCTCACCAATCAAGAGTTGCAGAGCCTGATCCTCCAGATACTGGTGGCGGGCAACGAGACCACGACGACCACGCTGGCGTCAGGCATGCGGCTGATGATCGAGCGGCCCGAACTGGCCGAAGCCTTGCATGACGATCCATCCCTTGCAAAGGCGATGGGCGAAGAGGCGCTGCGGACGGCCTCGCCCTTGCAGTGCCTGTGGCGCAAGGCTCTGGCAGACGTGCAATTTGGGGACGTGACCATCCCGGCCGATTCGATCGTCGAAATGCGCTTTGGCGCGGCCAATCGCGACCCCGCCCAATTTGGCTGCCCTGCCGAAGTGGACCTGCATCGCAAGAACGCCAACAGCCATCTCGCTTTCGGCGCGGGCATCCATATGTGCATCGGCAATCAGCTGGCACGGGGCGAGCTGCGGCTCGGCTTCCAAGCCCTGACGCAGCGCTTCACCAATTTCCGCTTGAGTCGGGGCGAAGATAGTTGTCGGCCACTGGAAGGCTATACGCCCTATGGTTTGCGGCAGCTCTGGATGGCTTTCGACAAGAGATAGAGCCCGGGATGATTCGGCCTTAGCAGCTCCTGAGCCTCGAGAGGTGCGGCGTCAAGGAGTTGGAGCAATTATCGAACCCACGGTGTCGGGTCGAAATCTGTAGGCTCGTACCGCACTTGGCTCTAGGCGCATCTAGAAAAGCGGAAGGGGCGGCGGCAAGCCCATGTCAGCTGCCGCTCCGTCGCACGCTATGGCCTATTTGGGCGCGGTGCCTGCGAGATTCTTCGCGATAACGTCGTCATGGCTCAATGTGGCGCCTGATTCGAAGAAATATTTGATCAGCGTCTCACGCTGCTGGGGCGCCATGTCCTTGTCAGCCTGAGCCAGCGCTTTTTGCAACTCGTCCCGGGTGAGTTCGGTGCAATAAGCGGGCGTGCCCGGCTGCTGGCGCCATGAATCTGCGAGGCGGCCCGCATCGACCGGATCGAAGCCGGCGTCATCGACCAGCTGCATGGCGATCGTCTTGCCACGTGCATCGTCGCCCGCGACGGGCAGGGCGATCCGGCCGAGTGTCCCGCTAGGCTTGCCCCTCTTTGCCTGGGTATATGCCGGAGCGGCGTTGAACGCCTTCACCACTGGACGGCGGAACTGCTCGCTGACCCATTGGCTTTCCGGCTTGCCATTCTGCAGTTCCTCGATCGCATTTTCGCGGAAGGGGTATAGTTGGACGTGTCGACGATGGTGACGTCAGGCGAGACTTTCGCTAGTTGTGGCGCCAGCTCGGGAATCGCAATGCTCGGCACGGAGACTATCAGTGCATCAACGCCCTTTATCACCCCATCGATGCCACGGCGGTCGCGCCGGCCTGTGCCACCTTGTCGCGAATAGCGTCCACGCCCTGCGCGTCGGCGACCAGCACCTCATGGCCGGCTGCGATCAGGTTCTTCGCAACACTGGTGCCGATATTGCCTGCGCCGATCACGCCAATCTTCATGATGTTCTTCCTTTGCTGAAATGCGCTGTTGATCGATGGGGAGCCGCTCTGATCGAAACGGGGGGCTTCATGCCGCCATCGCTCCGTCGCTGATCATGTCGCGGCAAAATGCCCCTGTCATGCGGGCGTGCGACGGAATTGCTTCAAGGGAATAGTACTCAGATACCTACCTCAAGCCAGGTCGGCTCGACGCTGTCCGCCGAGCAGCCGGCTCCACCATGTGTCGAGGTATCTATACAACTGGATCCGACGAATTTGGGCGGCTTCTTAGTTTCCCTTGCGGCCAAATCGCAAGTGTGATAGTGCATAGGTCCTCTATACTAGATGGGGCCGAGGGTATGTTTGAGGCCAAAGCATCGTAACATGGGAGGGGAATTGATGAGAAAGATTGGACCTGTGGCGGTCGCGCTGAGCGCGCTGCTTGCATCCACCAGCTATGCCCAAACCTCTGCAAGTGCGCCGCAGGCGTCGGGCGGCGGTTCTGAGGTGCCGGCGGAAATCGTCGTCACCGCCCAGCGCAGGTCTGAAAGCATTCAGCAGACGCCGATCGCAGTCACCGCGGTGACTGCAGAGGCCATCCAGAGCCTGGGCATCACCGAAATCAAAGATATCGCGTCAATTACGCCTGGAGCGAGCTTCACCACGACCAATGGCTTCTTCACGCCCCGCATTCGCGGCATTGGCGTGGATTTCGTATCAGTAGGGCTGGAGTCGCCGGTCGCCATCTATGAAGACGGCGCGTATCTCACGCGAACGCTTACCGTTAACGAGATTGTCGACAATTTCGATATCGGCAGCATCCAGGTGCTGCGCGGCCCACAGGGTACCCTCTACGGTCGTAACGCGACGGGTGGCGTCATCATCATCAACAGCGCCGACCCCACGGATAAGTTCGAAGGTCGTGTGCGTGCCGAATATGGCAACTTCGATCACCAGCAGCTTAATGGTATGATCAACCTGCCACTCGGACAAGATCTTTCCTTACGGGCGAGCGCGACCTACAAGCATGATGATGGCTATGTCCGCAACCTGATCACCGGCGGCAAGGCTGGCGGCGGGCGCACCTACAGCGCTCGAGCGAAGCTGCGCTGGCAGCCGGGCAATGCCGACATCATCGTGGGCGGCGAATATTATGACACGGCCTATCGCCTTGGCCCGCTCCAGTCGCTGCATCGTAACGATTCGAGCTGCCTCGCCTGTGTCCTCTTTCCGGGCTCGGTCGGACCCAATGCCGCCGACCTGTTCGTTACTGAGAGCGTTGTCAGCCTGCAACCCGTCAGGACCAAGTTCTACGGCGCCACGCTCAAGATGACGTTTGACTTCGACACGTTCGAGTTGGGGAGCACGACAACCTATCGCAAGCAGAAAACAACTGACAGCGCCGGCGACGCCGACCTGACATCGGTCCCAGGTTTCGAATTCGGGGTACCAAAGTCGGGCGGCAGATCTTATACTCAGGATCTTCAGGTCACATCGAAGCTCGACGGCATGTTCAACTATATTTTCGGCTTGAGCTATCTGGACGACAAAGGCATTTTCAATACCCGCTTCATCGGCGATCCGGCCTTAGGGCTGGGCGGTACTGGCTTCACCGTCGACACCGCCCTTGGGGCGGATAATACCGCGAAGACAAGGTCTTTCGCTGCCTTCGCTGAAGGTTATTTCCAGTTGGCCGAGAATATCAAGGCCACTGTCGGCGGACGTTACACCTATGAAGAGCGGTCTGCCGATGCTGTAGTGTTCGGTTTCCCGATCTCCACATTGAACGTGGCGCAGCGGGCATTCACGCCGCGCTTTGTCCTGGCATGGAACAAGGGCCCAACCAACCTCTATTACAGCTATACGCGTGGCTTCAAGGCGGGCGGATTCCCCGGACCGATCTTCGGGCCGATCGCTCCCGTACAGCCGGAGAAGATCTTCAGCCACGAAGTGGGCGTCAAACAGGCCCTGTTCAACAACCGGCTCCGCCTGAATGCAGCCGCTTTCTACTTCAAGAACAAGGGCCTGCAAACACAGACTATTGACCTTCAGTCAGGCGGGACCAAGACGGCCAATGCAGGCGCGCTGGAAAATTACGGTATCGAAGTCGAAGCGCAGGCCTTCCCTGTTGAGGGTCTGACCCTTGGACTTAGTGGCGCCTGGCAGCATGCCCGGTTCAAGCCCTATACCAATGCCGCGATCGCCTGTTTCGATCCGAACACCATTCCGACCATGAGCCGGTGCTTCACCGATCTGACCGGCACGCCTCCGCCGCAGGCTCCGGATTGGTCGGGATCGTTCAACGCGAGCTATGAATTCCCGATCGGCTCTTGGACGGGATCGCTGTCAGGCATCGCTCAATATCGCTCATCCGTATATTATACGCCGGGCGCGGGCGGCGAGTTGATGGCTGACCGGGACGGTGAGCGCTTCCTCGTCAACGCCTCAGGCTATATCAGCCCTCCGGGTGAAAAGCTTCGCATCGGCTTTTACGCAAATAATGTGTTCAACAAGAAATATGTGAACTTCATCCAGACCGACACGACGTTCGGCGTGTATCATAATGCTGCGAGGCCGCGCACCTACGGTATGCGTCTGGAATACGCATTCTGATGCTCGATAAAGGTGGGATGGCCTGACAATTGCAAGATCTCACGGCGCCACTCGGCACCGTGAGTTTTTTTCGATCGAGAGGCAGTTTTCGGTCATCCGACCGGCCAAGCCTGCTTCCGTACTGATCAACAAGATCCGGCTGCGGTGGGTGCCGCTCCAAGCATCTGCATGCCCGAATGTTCCAGCGCCATCTCTTACCCGCTTTTCACGTGAGAAGATTATTTCATTTGCCGTTAAGACGCGCTATTTCGTAGGTGATAGGTCCTAGGCGATATAGGTCATGCCGAGCAGCATCGGCTGCGAGAGTTGTGAGCACCCACGGCGCACATTTTTGAACAAGGAGATTATCGATGCCGCAGATCGGGGTCCTTCTGGACCAGCATGCCTACAACCTGCCGGGCAAGGCTCTGGCGGAAACGGCAAATTTTGTCGAAAGTCTGGGTTTCGAAAGCGTCTGGCTGCTGGATTCCTTCAGCCGAGATCCCTTTCTCACGGCATCCTTCATTCTTAGCAAGACGGAAAAGCTGAAAGTCGGCACCGGCGTCGCTACGGTCTACAGCCGCGATGCCATGGCCACCGTGCAGGCGCGCGAGACGCTGTCCGAATATTATCCCGGTCGATTCATCATGGGACTGGGCGCGTCCAACGAGACGATCGTGCAGATGCGCGGCGGCTCTTGGAAGCCGCCGGTCCAGAAGATGTCGGAATATCTGGGCGCGATGGCGAAGACGCAGCTGTTCCATCCTGCGCCCGAGCAGCTTGCCCCGCTTCACATCGCGGCCCATGCGCCGGGACTGCAGAAGCTGGCGCGCGAGTATGCAAATGGCATCGTCACCTGGATTCTGCCGGTGGACAGCGTTCGCACCGCCGCCGAGAATGTCAGGCCAACCCTTGAGGTGACTGCCAATTTCCCCTGCGTGCTCAATTCAGATCCGGCGGCGGCTCGCGCTATTGGCCGAGAGTTCTTGTCGGCTTATCTCAAGATCGACTATTATCGTGCCGCCTACACCAAGATCGGCTTTGGCCCCGAAGACTTCGAGAATGACGGCAGCGACCGGCTGATCGACGCCATCGTGGCATGGGGCGACGCCGCCAAGATCAAGCAGCGCGTCGACGAATATGCGGCGGCAGGGGCCACCCGCGTCGTGCTCAATCCGATCCGCGCTTCGCGCGGTGAGGTGGCGGGGTCGGAATATAATGCGGACGCTGACCTGGAGAGCCTGACGGAGCTTGCGCCCGTACTCCTGTAATCGCGCCTTCGCGAATATCGACACGGTTCCTTCCGGCCTTCCGGCCTCGCGGCCGGAGGGCACTCCCTGCCCCGTCACAACCAAATCCGCAGCTGGAGAGCGAGCTGATTTATGACAAGCTCGACTGCGCAGGGAGCCGGTCTGCGTCTAAAAGCAGGATCAGTGGAGATGTGGACTCGCAAGCAGCAGGTGCAGAGGTGGCGGCGGAGCGGACTTTAGGGCCGTCCGCCGTCGACCTGGATCATCGCGCCGGTCGTGAAGCTGGAATGTTCCGAGGCCAGATACATGACCGTCGAGACGATTTCTTCAGGCTCACCATAGCGCTTGATCGCCGACTTGATGTTCTTTTCCTTTTCCGGCGACCAGGCCTTGGCGATGTCGGTTCTGAAGCTGCCGGGAAGGATGGCGTTGACGCGCACCTTGGGCGCATATTCGAACGCGTGGGCGATCGTCAGCGCATTGAGCGCCGCCTTCGCGCCGGAATAGGGGGCATATTCGGGCTGCGGCCGGATCGACCCGATCGAGGAAATGTTGATGATGCTGCCGCCGTCGCCCTCGACCATGCGGCTCGCCACCAGCGACGTGGCCCGGAACGGACCCTTGAAGTTCACGCCGATCACCTTGTCGAACAAGGCTTCTGGCGTCGCGAGGGAACTGTCGGAAATCGGCGACATGCCGGCATTGTTGACCAGAATGTCGACCTTGCCGAAATGCGCATAGGCCGCATCCACCATCCGGTCGATGTCGTCCCAGCGGCCCAGATGCGCGCCGATGCCCAGCGCCTTCACGCCGAACGTCGCCTCGATCTCGGTCGCGAGCTGCTCACAATTTTCCGCATTGCGGCTGGCGATCACCACATTGGCGCCCTGTTCCGCGAACGCCCGGCAAATCGCCGCGCCCAGACCGCGGCTGCCGCCGGTGACCAGCACGACCTTGCCGCTGAAATCGAAATATTGTTTCATGATCGTACCTTGTCAGGATTCGGTAAGGGTCTTGCGGGCCAGTGCGGCGATGGCGAAGACGCGGTCCTGGGTGTGCCTCACGTTGCGATTCACGCCCGTGCCTATGCTTGCCCGTTTCAGTATGCCCTGGATCATCACCGCGTAGCGGAACTGCACGAAGCCGAAATAGAAGCCGAGATGCGGAATCGCGCTGATGCCCATCCGCTGGCAATAGCGGTCCACATAGGCATCCAGGCTGGGGATGCCGAGCGCATCTAGATCATGGCCAAGCAGCGTCGTGGCGCTTCCTTCGGCGAAACCCAACGGTTCCCACCAGGCGCGCGTATTGTGGGCGAGGTCGATATAGGGGTTGCCGAGCGTGGACATTTCCCAGTCCAGCGCTGACACGACCTTCGGTTCCGCCCGGTGGACCATGGCGTTATACAGGCCAAAGTCGCCGTGAAGGATGACTGTGGGTTCGCTTTCGGGAAGACGATCATGCAGCGCCTGCATGAGCCAGTCGATATCGGGCACGTCGACCAGCTTGGACTGTTCGTAATTGCTGCACCAGCGCTTGAGGTTGCGCGCGGTGAAGCCGGTTTCCTTGCCGAAGCCTTCGAGACCGACCGCCTTGTAGTCCAGCTTGTGTAAGTCGGCGAGATAGGCGCTCATCGAATCATAGATGGCCGTGCGGTCGACCTTCTCTATGCCCGGCAGATCGGCGTTCCAGAACACGCGGCCGTCGATGAATTCGGTAATATAGAAAGCTGACCCGATGATGCTTTCATCGTCGCAATAAAGTGCGGGGCGTGGGACGGGGAAGCCCGCGTCGGCCAGCGCCTTGGTCACGCGATATTCGCGATCAATTGCATGTGCCGACGCGAGCAGCTGGCCTGGCGGCTTGCGGCGCAACACGTAGCTCTTGCCCTGGCCGACCAGTTTGTAGGTGGGATTGGATTGCCCGCCCTTGAACTTTTCGACGCGGAAATCGCTACCCAGCCCCTCGACGCGCGATGCAAGGTAGGCGCCGAGCTTATGCTTGTCGAGCGCGAGATGTTCGGGAGGCGCTTCCGTCCCGGTGAGCAGGTCCTGCCGATCAGCCATTGGTCGCGACCTCATTCCTGGCCGGAAGATATTTCATGAGCTCATTGCGCGCGATCACGCGGTTGTGGACCTCATCCGGCCCGTCGCCGATGCGCATCACCCGCAGCCGCGCGAAGGTGTAGCCAAGACCGAAATCATCGCACATCCCCGCCGCGCCATAGGCCTGCTGCACCACGTCACAGAGCTGTTGCGCCAGTTCGGGCACGATGACCTTAATCTGGGAGATTTCGTTGCGAGCGTTCTTCACGCCCACGGTGTCCATCAGCCAAGCGGTCTTGTACACGAGCAGGCGGCTCATTTCAATGTTGATGCGCGCGCGCGCGACGCGTTCCTTCCACACGCTTTCATCGGACAGGCGCTTGCCGAACGCGACGCGAGAGGTAAGGCGCGTGCACAGCTTTTCCAGCAGCCGTTCGGCCACGCCGATGATCCGCATCGCGTGATGGATGCGGCCCGGCCCGAGGCGCCCCTGCGCGATCTCGAACCCGCGCCCTTCGCCCAAGATGACGTTTTCGGCGGGCACCCGGACATTTTCGAACAGGATTTCGGCATGGCCGTGCGGACGGTCATGATAGCCGAAGATGGGGAGCGAGCGCACCAGCGTGACGCCGGGCGTGCTGGGCTCCACCAGGATCTGCGTCTGCTGGAGGTGAGGGGGGGCCGTCGGATCGGTTTTGCCCATCACGATAAAAATCTTCGTGCGCGGGTTATAGGCGTTTGTGATCCACCATTTGCGCCCGTTGATGACATAATGGTCGCCATCGCGCTCGATCCGGGTCTCGACATTGGTCGCGTCGGAAGAGGCCACCGCCGGCTCGGTCATGGCGAAGCACGACTTGATCTCGCCCGCCAGCATGGGCTTGAGCCATTTTTCCTGCTGCTCCGGGCTGCCATAGAGCGAGAGCACGTCCATATTGCCGCTGTCGGGCGCGTTGCAGTTGAACACTTCCGACGCCCAGTGCACCCGGCCCAGCGCTTCGGCGATCGGCGCATAGTCAAGGTTGCTCAGCCCCGGCCCATGGCGCGTGTCATGCATGTGCATGTTCCACAGACCCGCCTCACGCGCTTTCTGCTGCAGTTCCAGCATGAGCGGCGGAACGCGCCAGGGATCATTGGTCTCGTCGCCGAGCTGCTCCTCATAGAGCTCTTCGTTCGGATAGACATGCAGTTCCAGAAACTTCTGAACCCGTTCCAACCACTCCTGGCCGCGCGGACTGAAAGCGAAATCCATATCAAGCTCCGTTAAAGGTCGAGGCGAAGAACAAATCAGACGACATTCGCGCCAAGCAATGAGGTAGGGCAGGAGATTCGTCAGGAGATGCGGGTGGCCCGACGGGAAGGCGGCGTGACCATAAGCATTTTAGACCCCCGTGCCCCGACCCAAGCGCGGACAAAATGTGTGCACCTAAATCCCCTTGTGCTTCTCCTCGACATGCAGGTAGGTTATAGGTCCTAGGCATGCGATGTCAATTACAGACTGCGTCAGCGTGGTCGCGGCGCGCTAGCTGGACGAGGGTCGGAATGAAGAGGATGCGATGGCAAATATCTTGGTAACGGGGGGCACGGGCAATATCGGGATGTATGCCGTGGCCGAGTTCTGCCGTCGCGGCCACAATGTGGTCGTGTTCGACCAGGCGGCGGCTTCCCCCGTGTTGCAGGCGCTGGCGCCGTCCGCTCTCCTCGTGCAGGGCGATATCGTCGATGCCGGTCAGATCACCGAAGTGGTGCGTGCTCACGACATTGACCATATGCTGCATCTGGCTGCATTTCTCGGCCCCGAATCCTCGACCGACCCGATCCGTGCGCTCGAAGTGAACTGTTATGGCACGGCCAATATCTTCGAGGCTGCGCTGCGCCACGGCGTCAAGCGGGTCTGCTGGTCGAGTTCGATCGCCGCGCTTGGCGTCATGCCCGATTATGACGGGCGGCTGGTGGATGAAAATTATCGCGTCGCTCCCACCACGCCCTATGGCGCGAGCAAATATTATTGCGAATTGATGAGCGGCATTTATCTTTCGCGCGGCCTCCACATTCGGTGCGTGCGGCCGGTCTTCGCCTTTGGCCTGGGGAAATTGTCCGGCAGTTGGGGCGCCAATTACAACCGTATCATCTACAATGCGGCAACGGGGCGATCCTCCATCTTTCCCGCTTGGTCCAAGAACGGGCTTCAGATCATCTACAATAAGGACCAAGCGCAATTCTGCGTTGATGCGACGCTGGCGCCCAACCTGTCCAACTGGCTGTTCAACACCCCGACGGAGAAGCCCTTTTCGGAAGAGGAATTCATCGCACTGATCCGGGCGGTGGTACCCGATGCCGACATTTCGCTTAGCCCCGAGCCGCCATTTGGGTCGGCCTTTCCGCCCAATGTCGATGGCAGCCGCGCGATCGACGAGATCGGGTTCAAGGCAGAATATGGAGTGCAGGCCGGCATAAGGGAGATGGTGGACTATTATCGCGCGCATCCGGACCAGGGGCTCTGATGCGGCTCGGCGTGAGCACCGATGGGGGGCGTGGTGCGGCGGACCTGGACTGGACGCCGTTCCCTCTGCACAAGGATAAAATTCGCTTCCGCGTGGCGAGGCGTCTGGATATCGCCCGATTGCTGCTATACCGGGGATTGAGGGCAAGGCCCGCCTGCCGGTTAGGAAATAGTGTCTACCCCTTATCACGGCCTGTATGGCTTGAGAGCGAAAGAGAGACGAGGAAAACAGATGAATGAGGCACATTCGTCGGTGCAGGATCGATCGAAGATCCGGGACTGGACCATCGGTCAGCTTCTGGACAACGCCGCCGCGAACGCCGGCGATAGGATCGCCGTAAAGGATGGTGCCCTGGTCTGGACCTACCGGGAATTGCAGGCGGATTCGCAGCGGCTGGCGCGCTTCCTCCTGACGCAGTTCAAGCCGGGCGAGCATGTCGCGATCTGGGGCGCCAACAGCGCGCCCTGGCTCCTTTATGAGATGGCGGCCGCGCTTGCCGGTATCGTGCTGGTGACGCTTAATCCCGCGCTGCGTGCGGCGGAAGTGGAATCGCTGCTCAAGCAGAGCCAGTCGGTGGGCCTGATAACCGATGAGGAATATCGCGGCGTGTCGATGACAGGCATCGTCGACGAAGTCCGGCCGTTCCTGCCGCTGCTGCGCGCCGTGCTGCTTACCCGCGACTGGCGCGATCACATCGCCGAGGCACCCGACGATATGCCCAGCGTCAATGTCACGCCGGACGACACCGCGCTTATCCTCTACACGTCCGGGACGACCGGGCTTCCCAAGGGCGTCAAGCTTCATCACCGCGGCATAGTGAACAATGCCCTGCTGGGGTCGGAACTGTACAAGCTGGAGGATGGCCTGCCGTGGCTGGGCGTCATGCCCTTCTTCCATATCGGCGGATCCGTCACGACGATACTGGGCTGCATCGCGCGGTGCAGCACCCATGTGGTGCTACGCGCTTTCGATCCGGCGGAGGTTCTGCGCCTGATCGAACAGGAGAAGGTCGCCTGGTTCCCCTGCGTGCCGACAATGGCGATAGCGCTTATGGAACATGCCGATTTCGACAAGACGGACCTGTCGTCGCTCGAAGTGATCCAGACCGGCGGTACGACCGTGGCACCCGAATTCGTGCGCCGCTTGCGAGATCGCTTTCATGCCGATGTGCAGATCATGTTCGGCCAGACCGAAGCCGGGGGCGTGATGTGCAAATCCTTGCGTGGCGACCCGGTGGAGGTCATCGCCGGGACGGTGGGCAAGCCCTATCCCTTTACCGAACTCAAGATTTCCGACGTGGCGACCGGCGCATCATTGGGCATAGATGAGATCGGCGAAATCCGCATCCACAGCCCCTATATTACGCGGGGATATTTCGACAATCCGACCGCCACCGCCGCAGCCTTCGATGAGGATGGTTTCCTGTGCACCGGCGATCTGGGCACTGTGGATGACAAGGGTTATGTCCGCGTGACCGGGCGGCTCAAGGAGATGATCATCCGCGGCGGCGAGAATATCTATCCGCGGGAAATCGAGGACAGGCTGGGCGATTATCCGGGCATCGCCGAATGCGCGGTGGTGGGCGTGCCGCACGAGCGGTGGGGCGAAGAGGTGGCCGTGGCCATCCGGTGCCATGCGGGAACGACAATCGAGATCGATGAAGCGCGCGAGTTCCTGCTCAACCGGATCGCGCGGCACAAGGTGCCCAAGATTTGGCGTCTCGTGACCGATTTTCCCCGGACAGCGTCGGGCAAGATTCAGAAGTTCGAAGTCGTGAAGTTTTTTACGACATCCGATGACAATGGTCAGGGCTGACACGCCTTTGGGCTCGCTCGATGGCAGAAGCGTGCCCCGCACCAACTATTCTCGGCAAGAGGTTGACGCTGCGGTCATGATTCTTCGTCGGCAGGGGTGGCTAGTATCGAAGTAGCACGGCGCCCGCATTGGAAAGAGGGAAATGGGCCGGACATTGGATGGAGTAAAAATGAATGAAGGGGAATCGATGCGCTATGACATCGCTGTCGTCGGCGGTGGGCCCGCAGGACTGTCGGCGGCCATTCGGCTGCAGCAGCTTGCAAACGAGGCGGGACAGGAGCTGGCGGTATGCGTATTGGAAAAGGGATCGGAGATCGGGACTCACATCCTTTCCGGGGCGATTATCGATCCCAAGGCGATTGATGAGGCGGTCCGGCAAATAGCGTCCAACAACGCTCATATGGAGAAACCAGGTGAATATGGAAGGCAATAAAAGGCGGGCTGTGCAGGACTTGGCTGAGTGCCATCGGTAGGGGCGACACGGGAATCTTCGCCAGCTTGGTGGCGGAGGACTTCACGCATGAGTTTCTGGGCAGCACTGTTTTTGCAACGAAGAAGCGGAATCTCGCTGAAATGCTGGATATGGTGCGGTCGTTCAGATCATCGATGGTGAGCGACGGAAAGTTCACGGTACAGGAGGCGCCGAGCAGGGCGACTTGCTCCTAGCCTTTTTCAAGAGCGAATGTGAACTTGTTGGCGGCAAGAGATATAATGGTATCTATGCCGGGTCCTTTCGCTTCACGGGTGATAAAATAGTTTCATTTGCTGAACTGATGGATACAAAGTTGACCGACAGTGTGATGGCCTAGGCTGACGCTGCGCGTTGGTGGACGAAAAAATGAACGAACGAAAAACCGCTAGGGCTTACTGGTTCACAGCAGTGAGCTCCGGCCGAGAGGAACGGTAAATGAAGCAAAATTTTGAGGGACGCTCGATCCTGGTCACCGGCGGGGCGAGTGGCATTGGCCGATCGGTTGCACTGCTGTGCGGAGAGGCAGGCGCTGCTGTGACTGTGACCGATGTGAACAGTGAACAGGGTACACAGGTCGCCGAAGAAATCGTCCAGAAGGGCGGCCAGGCGCAGTTCGTTCAGTTGGACGTTGCGGACGAGGCACAGCATCATGCTGCGGTGGCGGCAGCCGTGAAGGCGTTCGGCAAGCTTGACGGTTCCTGCAACGCGGCAGGAAAGCCGTTCCAGGGGCGGCTAATGCATGAGATCGATCCGGACTTCTGGGAACGCGTTTATGCGCTCAATCTGCGCAGCGTGTTCTTCTCCATTCGGGCGCAGGTGCCGGCAATGCTGCAGGGGGGCGGGGGCTCGATCGTCAATGTCGCGTCGACCGCAGGAGTCGCCGCCTTCCCAGCTGGAGCTGATTATTGTGCGGCGAAGGGAGGCGTTTTGTCCGCGACGCGCGCAGCTGCTCTCGACTATGCGAAGCTTGGCATCCGCGTGAATTCGGTTCTTCCAGGCGCGACGCGTACAGCTATGATGCAGGGTCAGTTCGACGCGTTCGAAGGTCTTGAGGAAATGGTGATGGCGGGGTCCCCGATGGGCCGCTTGGCAGAGCCGAATGAAATCGCATACGCCATTCGCTGGCTGCTGTCTGATGAAGCCAGCTTCGTGACCGGCAGCATGATGGTCGTCGATGGTGGCCTGACCGCGGCATGAATGTGCCGATCGCTTGCGATAACGTACCACGAGAAGAAAAATGGATAGTCAATCAGCTGCAATTGAGCTGTTGCTGGACCATCAGCAAATTACGAACGTCATCCATCGGTATTGCCGCGCAGCGGACAGGCTGGATGTTGAGCTGTTTCGGACGACTTTCTGGGGGGATGGCGGCTTCGATGGTGGTCCCGCTGAGGGGCCTGCTGTCAAGATCATACCCCATCTGTTTGAAAACCTGATGCCGGACATGTGGGAGGCAAGTCAGCATAGCATCTCCAACATCCTGATCGAACTCGAGGGAGATCGGGCTTTGGTCGAGAGTTACTTGACGGCCTTTCACCTGTCCCACCCCACTCATGCGAGCCGGGCGGCGCTACTGGGGGAGAAGAATGCTCTGGCTGCGGGCTTCAAGGATGACGATGTGATCGAGTTCATCTTCGGAGGTCGCTATATCGACGTCTTCGAGAAAAGAAGCGGCGAATGGCGGATTTTAAACCGCAAGATCGTGCCTGGGTTCAACCGTGTCGAACGTTACACCGGCATCAGGGACGGGGGGCAATATGATCTTCTGAAGCATCGCTCCTCGCGAGACCGCGATGATCCGGTCTACGCTCGGTAGAACTGATTGGAGTTTTTGCACTAACGCGGTCAATACTGGATTTCCGATGTAATTACGGCATCCCGCATGACTGAAGGGACGGGTCGGACAATCGATGTGGCCGGCAGGGAGGCAATCGATTTCCGTCACCCGTATGTTCGATAGGTCAGGGCATGAAGAAACATGGCTGAACCGAGACCACAAGCTTCGGCCAATGGGTGAGAGAGACCTTCATCCCCGCATTAAAACATACTGAATAAAATGGGGAGACTGGGCTCAAATATCACTCCAATCTCTAGCCTTTGTTATTCACCCGACGGAGACTGAAGTGTTGGCGGGAGTAGCGCAAGGCTCTGTTCTGAAATAGGAAATTGGGTGTCGAAGCCATTCCCTGCACAGGACAGAAAATGCCACCGGCCACCCCCACCGAGAACATCGATGGCGCGCCTCTGATTTCGTTTCCAGCGATCCATCGCAAGAAGGTCACGGCTGCCTTCGACGGCGGGCGGTTGACCTCGGACGGCGGGGTTCTGCTGCTGGCTCAAGCCGAGCGCACGATGGGGATTCCCACCAACCCCCTGCGCGCCAATCCCGACATCGTCGCTGCCGCCGATGCCTGCGCCGTCAAGCGTGCCGAACAGGACCGGGTGGTCCTGCGCTGCTATGCCGAGATCCG
>NZ_JBHSFZ010000020.1:0-39928 GCF_042654265.1 Sphingobium tyrosinilyticum
CAGCGATGGCGGCGAAGCTGGTGGCGCAGCCGCGCCTGGGCAACTGGCTCACCAAGCAGGCGATCAACCATGTCGAGGAACTGATGGGCAAGAGGAACGCGATGGAGGCGCAATATCATATGCACCATTTCGCCCATGCGCAGAACGACCTCACCCAAGGCAGTTCGATCGCGGGGCTCGACGCCAAGAAGATGGCAGAGGCCAATAAGAAACAGGCGAGCGAATGACAAATATTTACATCTCTGCCAAATAGAAAGACACTGATCGCTTAATGATAGATATCCAGTCCGGTGGGTGAACAAGCAGGTCATAACTAACATTAGAAACTTTATTGAGGAGAGAAGCAATGTTTAGCCATGTGATGGTCGGTGCAAATGACATTGAAGAGTCGAAGAGATTTTACGACGCGGTACTAGGCACATTGGGAGTCCCGCCGGGGTTTATAGATGAAAAGGGGCGTGTATTCTACATGACTCAGGCTGGCGTTTTCGCGATAAGCAAGCCGATCAACGGCGAAGCCGCCACTTGCGCAAATGGAGGAACCATCGGCTTTGCCGCGAACTCCCCGGAGCAGGCCGACGCGTGGCATGCTGCAGGGCTTGCAACAGGTGGCTCCACTTGCGAGGACGCTCCCGGTGTGCGTGAAGGGGGCGGCACCAAATTGTACCTCGCCTACCTGCGCGATCCGGCGGGCAATAAGATCTGCGCGCTTCACAACATGCAGTCCAATGTTTGAAAAAGTCGGAGCGCTCCTTTTTGGGGCGCTCCATTCAACAATTGCCCGGGTTGGAAACGAGATCGGTCGCGCCCGACAATTCGCTGTAGCGTTGCTGTTCTTGCCGCCGGTGGCGCAAGCCCATTGCTTCGCCGACCCGCAGGCCGGTTTTGTAAAGCAGCACTATAAGGAACGCGTCACCAGCCAGGTTGCAGCAATTTATCTAATCTCTTGCCCCGTCCGCGCGTGCAAGCGGCCAGACTTTCATCCGGCTCGCCCTGGATCAGGTCGACCAAAGTACGGAGACTGGAACACCAGAAATCCTCTTGCTGACCGGCCGCAGCCCATCATGATCGTGTAGGGTCAGACCGCGCACGAACTTGTCGCCGGCTGCGGCTTCCAACTTGCGTAACCCCGAGAAATCTCCACTGCGAAATGTAGCGGAGGCTTTGACTTCGATGCCCACGACCCGGCCCTGCTGATCCTCAAGCACAAAATCCACTTCGTCGCCGTCTTTTGTGAGGCGACATTTACGAAGTCCGGTCGTATTGCCTCACGGAGGAATGTTCCCGAACGGCATGACCGTTGCCTCACGTAAATGTTCCTTACCGAACATGGAGTGTCATAGCTACTGCTCGCGTGACGGGTTGCCGTGGAGCCGAGCCGGAGGCGAGGCGGAGCGGCAGCCCGTCACGCGTGGCCGATTACGGCCTCCGTACCTAGTGTCGCTCCGCTACCCAACGCGGTGGAATGGCTGAATATGAGGGCATGTGCCTGTTCGGTACGCCAGCCTTTGAGCCGGCGCTGGACCGTTCGCAGGAGGCCATCTGGATAAGCCCCTGGCCGCTCGATCTGGAGCCTGTCGAGCAATTCGCGCGCCGTACGCCAAGGCTCCTCCTCGAACCAGTTTTTCAGCTGGTCGGCAACCTGAACCAACGGAGCCCTTCGAGTACGCCACCACCGCTCCTGCATCGGTTTGTCAGTCGCTATCGGCCGTACCTCTCCGTTCTGCCACAAGGTTTTCAGGCTCGACAGAAACGCATCAAGCGGTGGAGAAGACGTTTCCGTCACGACCGTGGAGGAGACCGCATCGGCCAGCACCACCAGTTTCTGCTGGACGGTGCGGATGTCACATAGCAGCCGAACCGGATCCAGCTCGGCGGCAATGGCCCGTAACTGTTTACGGGTCTGCTCGCTGGTCCTGATCCATCAAGCGCTGGAACGGCGACGCGGGGGCATGGTAGCGCTTGTAAACTTTGGCACCGTCCCGGCGCTTCTCGGCCAGCTTAAACGAGGGCTGAAAGAAGTTCACGAACAAGCGGGACGCGGCATATAACTCCGCCAGCAAGCCGGCCGCTTCCATTCCCTCGAACCGACGATATCCCACCAGGCGACGAACGACGGAACCATTCTTCTGCTCGACCCATGCCTGATCATTCTTCCGATAGGGCCGGCAGCGGGTAAAGACGACTCCCGTCGCCGCGCAGTAATCGCGCACGGTCTCATTGATGAACACGCTGTCATTGTCGGAATCAAACCCCAGTAACGGGAATGGCATCAGCTTGCGCAGCTCAGACAGAACCTTCACCAACAGCGTCTGTTCGCGAACAAGCAGCGGTGCGCATTCGGTCCAGTCGCCTCAAGCCCGCCGCGTCAAAGTCGTCCCGCAATCAAATCGCTGCACCCATGGCAATGCCCTCCAACCGGCAGCCATAGATTCAGAAATTCGTCACTTTGGGAATCCCCTTCGTGAGTCAGCTTCACGGAAGCTTGGTATGAGTCGTCCATTTATCGCATGATATAATTCCAAATAAACGTCCTGCTCAGAACAGAGCGCCTTGTCTGCGGCGCAGGCAACGGAAATGGAAATGACCGCCGTCAGTACATATGCTGGCCGCCATTGATCGACAGGGTGCTCCCGGTGATGAACGCGGCCGCGTCACTGCACAAAAATGCGACGCCGCGGGCAATCTCGTCCGCTTGGCCGAGCCGACCAACCGGGATCTTGGCAACGATTTTCTCGAGCACCGGGGCAGGTACGGCAGAGACCATGTCGGTATCGATGTAGCCGGGCGCGATGGCGTTGACGGTGACACCATATTTGGCCCCTTCCTGGGCCAGTGCCTTGGTGAAGCCGTGGATCCCGGATTTGGCGGCCGCATAATTGACCTGGCCATATTGCCCAGCCTGGCCATTGACCGACCCGATATTTACGATCCGACCCCAGCCACGTTCACGCATTCCACCAAAAGCCGCCTTCGCCATGTTGAAGCAGCCACCCAGGTTGATGCGCATCACCTCGTTCCAGTCCTCGAAGCTCATTTTGAACAACACGCCATCGCGCGTGATGCCCGCGTTGTTCACAACGATATCGATCGGGCCCAGGCTCTCACTGACAGCCGCGCACCCGTCCAGGCAGGCCTGATGATTGCCCACATCCCACTTGAACGCTTCGATACCGGTCCGGTGTGAGAAGGCCTGGGCTCTTTCGTCATTGCCCGCATAGATTGCAGCGACGCTATAGCCCATCGCCTTCAACTGCGTGCTGATGGCCTCACCAATACCGCGAGTGCCCCCCGTGACGACTGCAACCTTGGTCATATCAATACCTCCCAACATAGCCGTTGTTGATTCCGTGGGTAAGCTCAAGACAGCCCTACCCATCGTAAATTCAGCCCGTCTCCGGCGCAGCGAGGTTCGCCGGCAAGCAGGCCCGAAGTGAGAATGACAACCAGTTCAGATAGGCGTGGACCAGCTCTCCCTGGGCTCCAACGAGATGCACCGGGCTTCTGGCGCCGAGGGAACGAGCCGTTCCTGTCGCCACGGCTTCGACGAACCGAAGCGAACATTCGCGAACGTGTCGGGCAAAAAATAGCGCGGGGTTTCCGGTCGCCTCGCTATACGCCCAGGCGGCGGCACCTCTCTGGTCGGCAGTCCCGCTGCTATAGGGGAGAACGCCTGCATGGCGAACGACATGAAGCGCGCGCGATGCGGCCACGCCCGCGACATGCGGTTCGAAGATGTCGTCCCGCTGATCGTCATCCGGGTCGGAGTTGGTCGCCGTTAAAGCTGGTGAAATCATATTGGCAGCTTTCTCGTATTTGCTGGCCGATCAGCAGAAGGATTGCGGCAGCCGCCAAGTTCTACGTTCGTGCCGCAATCACGATCAGGGTCGGTTGCACACGTTCCCCCGAGCTCGACAGCCGGCATCCATAAAATGCTTCAAGTGCGTTTAGCAGCGAAGGCGAATATTGCCTGGGTTGACCGGGTTCTCCCTCGGGCATCAGAAATCTCCTGCAAACATGGCAAATCCGGCCCGCAGATGTGGCAAAGGATATCCAGCACCACCACATCTGAGCGAACTGCGGCCTAAATTGCGGAGTGGTGGTTATGCGGCGACACGAGCAGGGTCTGACCGCTTCAATCCGCAGGGGGGTCTTGCCGACCCGCTTCATGAGCGCTGCCTTAAACTACACCACAAAGGATTGCCTCAAAGGCAGCGATTTTAAATTCCGTGATATTTTAGGAAGGACTTGGCAATATCCATCGCCCCTGAACCACTCTACATCGAATGACGACCATCATCATGGGCATCCTCTTCAGAAGCGATATTATCTCGCTTTCCGTAACGCAAGTTTTCAGAACGGGGGCCGGACGTCAAGAGCTGACCAGCGCATCGCGAAGTTTTTGACTTATCAATTGTTGGCGAGCTCGTAATTTACGGTCGTCTAATAACGCGACAGCGGTCCTCGGACTTCGCTCGTGATCGAGTAAACTGCCTCACGCTGCGCGCCGCGGTTGGAATGGTCGATCCGATAACCCTGATAATGCCGCCGTAACAGGCCGGCCTTCACCAGATCCGATACCGCACGGCTGACGCTTGTCCTTCCCGACCGGGGGCGACGAGGTGACCTTCAAGATTTCTGTCTTGGGGGAACACCAAGGGCGCTGCCCTTTCGTTCCCGAACAAAAATAGTCCGCCCGTGTAATCCGCCAATCTCGGGGCCCGGCGCCTTTCGGCGTCGACCCGGCTAGGCGGCTCGCCCGCGCCAGCGATCGATTTTTGCTCTCCCTCCCCATCCCGTTCTTCGCCGGAACGGCAGGGCCGTGAGGCCGTGGCCCTTCCGGCCTGCAATGGAGGAGCAGAATATGAGCATCGAATTGACCGCAGAGCAAAAGGTTGAGCGCATCCGTACACTCAATGACTTGGCCCGGAAGAACCCAGGCGTTGCCGGTCGCGCCGTCATGACAGCGGGTTTCGCTGCGCGGGAGGATCTGGATCACCATGCGGCCATCACGCTGATCATGGCTTTCAATCAGTTTGACGAGGGCAATGATCCTCACGGGGAGCATGATTTCGGCGCGATCTACCGCCTGCCTTCTGGCGAGTGGGTGCCGCGTCGGCCGGAGGATAAGAAGCCGATCGCTGAAACAATTTTCTGGAAAATAGACTGTTATGACAATGCGTTGGAGTTTGGCAGCGAAGCGCCGTGGGATGCCGAACGGACCACCCGGGTGCTGACCATCATGCTCGCCAGCGAATATTAAATCGCCGCCGCCCGGCATCGCGGGGCGGCGGAAGCCCGTCAGGCGCATCGCATTTCATTGTCATTTCACTCCATTCTGGATAGTTGTGGCGGCAATGAGTTTTGCCAAGTTTCACTTTGATATTGAGGCGATCCGGGCGCAGGTCAGGGCGGTGGATTTCGTTCGCGGATCGGTAGACGAGGTCGCGCAGTGGCGGCACGACGAGCAGGAAACCCGCGCCAACCATGCCGTCGGCGGCATCAGTTTGAGTGCCAACGAAGCCGCGCTGTTGGATATGCTGATGGAGGAGGCCGTTCCTCCGTCGCTTGTGTCCCAGATCGTCGCAGGCCTTGTTCGCAGCGGCATCGCCCCCTCCGCGGCGTGACCTGCCTTGACCACGGACAACGACCCCTATCTCTATCCCGGCTCGAGCACGTTCCAGAACCGCCTGGAGTTGCGGGATGATCGGACATTGGCCCAGGCCGAACGCCTTCTGACCCATGCGCGCGGCCTTGAGGCCGCGCGCATGGGCTTCTCGCCTGATGCCGATGGCTATCGCGCGTTGCACAAGCATCTGTTTCAGGACCTCTATAGCTGGGCAGGCCAGGATCGGACGGTGAATAGCGGCACTGCCGAGGGCCTGTTCACACCCGCCCCCTATGTCGCCAGCGCGCTGTCGGCCGCGTTCCAGGATCTTGCCCGTCAGAATCAGCTTCGCGGCTTGCCGCCCGAGGATTTTTTCGGGCGCCTGGGCCATCATGTGGGCGAACTATATGGCATCCACCCCTTCCGCGCTGGCAATGGGCGCACTCTGCGCCACCATGCTGCGCGGCTCGCCCGCGACGCTGGACACCCGATCCGCATCGCCAACATCGACAGGCAGGCCTGGGATGACGCATCACGCCACGGCTTCGCGACCGGCGATCATCGCCTGCTCGGAGCCGCCCTCTCCGCTGCCGCCGTCGAGCAGAATGCGCCCCTGCTCCCGCGAACCGGGCCGGGCGGCATCGCGTTTCTGCCGCCCCGCGATCCGCCAACGGGTCAGCGCTACCGCTTGTCGCTCGCCAAAGTCCGCGACGAGCTGAGCCGCTATCTGCCAGCAGCGCGCAGCGAAGCCGCCGACCGTTGGCAAAAACTGGTGCGGGACGGTGAAGCTGATGGACGCATTGCAGCGGCGAGGATTGAACTCGCCTATGTGCGCCATGCCAAGGGACCGGTCTATCAAACCCAATTGCTCTCGCAGCTTGGTCAGAAAGATGTCGATGCCGTCATCACAGCGCAGCAAACGCCGTTGGAGCGGGTGCGCGAAATCGGCGCCGCTTTGGCAGCCCGGATCAACACGCAACAGCCCGCGCAAATCCTGCGGGCAGTTCGGTCGCTTGAAAGCCCCATCCTTCCTCCCGGCCTGTCTCCTGTTCAGGAACGCCTGGCTGAGCTGTTTCTGAAAAACTCGCCTCAAGAGAACATGGCCGATCCGCGGCTTCAAGCGGCAGTCACCCTGTTGGAGCAGGTGGAAAAAGCATCCCGTGCCAAGGGCGAAGGCCCCCGCGTTGTAGAGGGCGCCATCGAAGCGACCCGCACGGTGATCGCCGCCAATATTCGCTCCGGTAGATCCATGGATGAGGGCATTTCCTTGGGGTCCGTCGAGAGATCCAGTCGCCCCGCACCTGACCGGGGCCGCAATCGTTGAGATAAGATAGAGGGCAGACGCTGTCGGGTGCGGCCTGCGGCCCGGCTCTATTTCGCTGCGCTCATCCCCCTTATCGCCGAGCAGGGTGGCGCCTTCCGGGAATGGCCTCGATCAGCGCTTTAGCTTCACAGGAATCGTGAACCTGCCCACCTGTCAGTCTCAGGCGGACAGGACGTCCATCAGCGTCGACAAGAGCGTGGAGATGGGGTGGTTGCCGCCCTCCCAGACGGCATCATAGTGCCAAGAGTTCGTGGCCAGAGCCACAACACAGAAAGGACGGCAACCGAGATGACGATAATGATTGGAGTCGACCTGGCCAAGAATGTTCTTCAGGTTCACGGCGCGACGATGGCGGGCGAGATGCTGTTTCGCAGGAAGTTGAATCGAGCAAAATTCCGGGAGTTCATGGCCCAAAGCGAGCCTGCGCTTGTTGTCATGGAGTCGTGTGGAAGCGCACATTACTGGGCGCGGGAGTTGCGTACGATGGGGCATGAGGTCAAATTGATCGCGCCTCAGTATGTTCGCCCCTTTGTGAAGCGACAGAAGAATGACGCCGCAGATGCCGAAGCGATTGTTGTGGCGGCACAGCGACCGGAGATGCGTTTTGTAGAGCCAAAGACGGAGGAGCAGCAGAGCAAGGCCGTTCTATTCCGGAGTCGGGAGCGCCTTGTTCACCAGCGCACTGAGTTGGTGAACGCGCTCCGCGCCAGCCTTTACGAATTTGGCCATGCTGTTCCTCAGGGGATCCAGCAAGTCGTTCGCATCCAGGAAATTCTGGATGAACCGAATTGCGATCTGCCCAAACTGCTGCTTGAGGAATGTAAGGATATGCTCGAGCAGATTGCCTGGCTTACCGTTCGGATAAACACGAAAACTTCGAATATCCGGGAACTGGCGGCACAGCCTGGCAATGCTCGGCGGCTGCAGACAATGCCCGGTGTGGGGCCACTAACTGCGGCGGCCATCGACGCCTTTGCGCCACCGATGGAGCAATTCAAGAGCGGCCGGGACTTTGCTGCTTGGTTGGGACTCGTTCCGCGCCAGTTTTCATCCGGCGGCAAGGAGCGCCTCGGGCGCGTGTCGAAGGCTGGGCAGGCTGATATCCGGCGAATGCTCATAATTGGGGCAATGTCCCGGTTAAACTGTCTAGGCCGAAAAAGCGTGCCGGATGGCACATGGCTGGCACGGATGATCGCGCGGAAGCCCAGGATGCTGGTGGCTATAGCGCTGGCGAACAAAATGGCGCGTGCGATCTGGGCCATGCTGACAAGGGGGTGAGGATTACCGGGATCCGACCGTGGCAGGCGTAGTATGATACTCAACATCGCCACAGGTTGGTAAGACGGGAGTGTGAGAAGGCGAAAACCCGAATGGGCAAAACTGATCGATGAGATCTGGATCAGGAAAACCAGTACCAAACTCAGAGCATAGCAGCTCGCCGTGGAGATTTGGACCTGATCTGCTGATCACCATACCGGCCAGCGGCTTTCTGAAATGCCGCGTCAGAGGCCTTACAGAAGACCGCGCTCGATCACTTGCACAAAAGGGTAGGAATCTTCTTGCATCACGGGCGGCAACCACAGAAGACCTATTGATTCAGACTTTCAATCAATATGCAACTGTAATGCTAGAAGAGCGATCGATCTCCCGCTCCTGCGGCTGTTCGATTATATCTACCTCTGCAGCCGGTTGTCGCCCCCAGGCAACGCCTAGGCAGTCCTTGGGCGACACGCCGGCGGTTGACATACCATCTTTTGTGTTTTTAACGAACTCGTATTCTATTATCAAATTTGTTGTTGCGCTGGCCGCGCGCGCGGGACTAGGCGATACAATCATATCCTGCGCGCATCGCCTCGTCGCAGCCAAATGCCTATTGGAGTGTCACATGCGCGCGTACAATCCCGGCTTCGGCAACCATGTTTCGACCGAGGCGATCGCCGGCGCGCTCCCGCTGGGCAGAAACTCGCCGCAGAAGGTGCCCTTCGGCCTCTATGCCGAGCAGCTTTCCGGAACCGCTTTTACAGCGCCACGCAGTGAAAACCGGCGCAGCTGGCTCTATCGTATTCGACCGGCTGCGAGCCATCGGCCTTTTTCGGTCTATGACAGGAACGCGCATTTCAACGCCGGGCCTTTTGCCAATCCGACGCCGCCCAATCGGCTGCGCTGGGACCCCCTCAAGCCGGCCGATGGATCAAGCGACTTCCTCGACAGCCTCGTGACGATTGCGGGCAACGGCGATGTACAAGCAGGCACGGGCATCGGCATCCACCTGTTTTCCGCCAATCGCGACATGGAGCACCGCGCCTTTTCGTCCAGCGATGGCGAAATGCTGATCGTGCCTGCGTTCGGCAGGATGGTCATCAGGACCGAACTGGGCGTCATTGAGATAGAGCCGCAACAGATTGCCGTCATCCCGCGGGGCGTGCGGTTCAGCGTTTTTTTGCCCGATGGCTTGGCCAGCGGCTATGTCTGCGAAAATCACGGCGCTTTGCTGCGCCTGCCCGACCTTGGGCCGATCGGCTCTAATGGCCTCGCCAATCCACGCGATTTCGAGACGCCAGTCGCTGCATTCGAGGATATCGACGCGCCATTCGAGATCGTGCAGAAATTCTCCGGGCGCCTTTGGACCACGACGTTGGACCATTCGCCGTTCGATGTCTTGGCCTGGCACGGCAATCTCGCGCCTTACCGCTATGATCTGCGTCGGTACAACAGCATCAACACGGTGAGCTACGACCATCCCGACCCGTCGATCTTCACCGTGCTGACCAGCCCGAGCGACACGCCCGGAACCGCCAATATCGACTTCGTCATCTTCCCGCCGCGCTGGATGGTGGCCGACGATACGTTCAGGCCGCCTTGGTTTCACAGGAACATCATGAGCGAGTTCATGGGGCTGATCCACGGGGCCTATGATGCGAAGGAGGGCGGCTTCCTGCCGGGCGGCGCGTCGCTGCACAATTGCATGAACGGCCATGGCCCGGACAAGGCCAGCTACGAAAAGGCGATCGCCGCCGATCTGAAGCCGCTCAAGATCGAAGAGACGATGGCGTTCATGTTCGAAAGCCGCTTCGTCATCTGTCCCACCGCCTATGCGCTGGGCCTTCCTGAATGCAAGTCCGACTACGACGAGGTCTGGTCCGGATTTACCAAGGCGGAGTTGCCCCGATGACCAGACCGGCGATTGACGAAACCCATGACCCCTTGCGGACGAGCTGGAGCGAGAGCGCGAACGGCCATGGCTGTTTCCCGATCCAGAACCTTCCTTTGGGTATCTTCTCGGTAGCCGGAGACACGCCGCGCGGCGGTATTGCCATCGGTGACAGGATTGTCGACCTGAAGGCGCTGGCCGCGTCGCAGCTACTGCAGGGCGATGCGCAACGTGCAGCACAAGCAGCAGCAGGGCCGTGTCTCAACGCGCTGCTCGAAATGGGAGCGCAGGGTCGGGTGGCGCTCAGGAAAGCGGTTTCTGGTCTGCTGTCAAACCCGGACCAGAGATCGGAGATTGAACCGCTGCTGATCACCCAGTCCGCCGCGGCGATGCATTTGCCGGCAAAGATCGGCGATTATACCGACTTTTACGTCGGCATCCACCACGCGACCAATATCGGGTCGTTGTTCCGGCCCGACAATCCGCTGTTGCCCAATTACAAGCATATCCCGATCGGCTATCACGGACGTGCATCGTCCATCCGGCCATCGGGCACTGCCATCCGGCGTCCGAACGGCCAGCGTAAGGCCCCGGATGCGGACGCGCCGCTGTTCGGGCCGACCCAGAAGCTCGACTATGAACTGGAACTGGGCGTGTGGGTCGGGCCGGGCAATGCGCTTGGCCAGCCCATCCCGATCGGCGAAGCAGGCGCACATATCGCGGGCCTGTGCCTGCTGAACGACTGGTCGGCGCGCGACTTTCAGGCGTGGGAATATCAGCCCCTGGGGCCATTCCTGGCGAAGAACTTCCTGACCACCATCTCTCCCTGGATCATCACCGCCGAGGCGCTCGCGCCTTTCCGTATCGCCCAGCCGGCCCGGCCGGATGGCGATCCCAGGCCGCTCCCCTATCTTTGGGATGACGCAGATCAGGCGCACGGCGCATTGGGGCTGACGCTGGAGGTGGGCCTGCGCAGCAAGGTCATGGCCGATGCTGGAATGGACGCGCATCGCATCGGTCGAGGCCCCGCGTCCAACATGTACTGGACGGTCGCACAGATGGTGGCGCACCATACGTGCAACGGATGCAATCTGCAGGCCGGCGACCTGCTGGGCACGGGCACGATATCGGCATCGACCAGCGACGGTCTGGGCAGCCTGATGGAGATCACGCGCAACGGGTCCGCACCGATCGAACTGCCCACCGGCGAGAAGCGCACCTTTCTGGAAGGTGGCGATGAACTGACGCTCACCGCGACCTGCGAGGCGGACGGTTTCGTGTCGATCGGGTTCGGTGAATGCACCGGCCTGATCCAGAATGGCGGTATCGCGCTATGATCCTGCATGGCTACTGGCGGTCGAGCGCGTCCTATCGGGTGCGCATTGCCCTTGGTCTGAAAGGCGTGTCGTTCGAGCAGGTCACACACGACCTGCGGACGTCAGCGCACAAGAGCGCCGATTATGGCTTCATCAACCCGCAGCATCTCGTGCCGGCGCTGGAAACGGACGATGGCACGTCGCTCATTCAAAGTCCGGCCATCCTCGAATGGCTGGAAGAGCGATATCCCTCTCCGCCGTTGTTGCCCGAGACCAGCTACGACCGCGCGATTGTCCGTACCATGGCCGCCATGATCGGTTGCGACATTCACCCCTTGAATAATTTGCGAGTCCTCGCCTCTCTCAAGACCGACCTGCACGCGCAGCAACATCAGGTCGACGCATGGACTGCGCGCTGGATCAGCGAGGGGTTTTCGGCGCTTGAGACGTTGCTGGAGCGGCATTCCGGCGAATTTGCATTCGGCAATGCGCCGACGCTGGCCGATTGCTACATCGTTCCGCAGGTCTATTCCGCCCGGCGCTTCAACGTAGACCTGAGCCCGTTCCCGCTCGTGCAGAAAATCGACGGCACGGCGGCGCTTCTGCCTGCATTCGCCGCGGCCCATCCCATGGCCCAGCCCGATGCCGATAAATCCTAGGCTCCACGCGTAAACGCCAGCAGCGCGTCCGCCGGATTGCCGGCGCCCTGAACATCCAGCGCGGCTCTCGGGCCGATGATCATGGCCACCAATATACATTCGCCGTCCCGCAGAACCGGCGCCGCTATGGACGCCAGTCCCGGCACGGGGCTTTCGACCATCAGGGCATAGCCTGACGCGCGAATCCGCGCGATGGCGGATTCATAAGCCTGCCGTTCACCATCGCCGCTGGCGCTGGCCAGTTCAGACGCAAGGCGTTCCCGCACGGCAGGCAACGTGTCGAATGCGCCAAATATTCTGCCGGCAGCCGAGTTGAGAAGATTAAAGGTCGTGCCGGGCCGCAGGTTGGTATTCACGACCTGACTGGCGTCATGGACGCGATAGACCGTCGGGGCGACCGGTCCCCACACCAGCAGTGCGAGCATGACACCCAGCGAATGCGCGAAATCGGGCGCGCGCGCGTTGATGTTCGACATGGGATCGAACGTCTCCATCCGCGCGCTGGCCAGCCGGTTGGTCGCCGGCCCCAGAATATAGCGACCGCTCGCCGGTTCCTGCTCGACCAGTTCGGTTCGGCGCAAGCTCGTCAGATAAGCATGCGCCTGCGCCGCACTGATCCTGGCCTCATGCGCGAGATCGCGCAGCATCATCGGCGATCCCGACCGCATCAGGGCCAGCAACAATCTGTTCCCGACTTCGACCGACTGGATGCCCCGTCCGGCGCTTTTGCTCATCTGCTTCAACCTATTTTCTTCGTGAATCCGGCGTCATGTAGATCGGCCAGGACGCTGGGTATCCCGCCCTGGCGGAAATCGCATGCGCCAGGTCGATGACCTCTCGAACCCGCTCGGCAGAAGGGTCCAGATCGAAGGAAGGCACCGGGCCGATGACCGTGATGGCGCCCGTCAGTTCGCCCCCCGTTTCGAAAATCGGGGCGCTCATGGCGCTTATGCCGGGGATCGGATCGGATGACGTCGTCGCGTATCCCGCTTCACGAATATAGGGCAGTTCCGCCCTGATCGATCTGAAATCGGACACCGAACCGACGATGCGTGATGGCGATTTTTCGGCTTTTTGCAGCTTGATCGCCTCGACGACGAGTTCAACCCCGAGATGAGCGCAGAAAATCCTGCCCGTCGCCGAACCCGTCAGCGAAAAGACGGTTCCGGGTCGAAGCGCCGTGTGGACCTGATCCGATCCTTCATAGATTTGCACGACGGTAGGACCATAGGCTCCCCAGACGGTTATGGCGACCGACATCGCCGTGTCGGCC
Organism: Sphingobium tyrosinilyticum; assembly: GCF_042654265.1. Classification (NCBI taxonomy): domain Bacteria; kingdom Pseudomonadati; phylum Pseudomonadota; class Alphaproteobacteria; order Sphingomonadales; family Sphingobiaceae; genus Sphingobium; species Sphingobium tyrosinilyticum. The sequence goes on from NZ_JBHSFZ010000020.1 coordinate 13,332, forward strand.
GCAAACCGCGCCGCGGCTTCGCCCGCAGCCTTGAGCGGGTCGAAGCTGCGCAGCCGGGCCAATCCGAGTTGCAGCGCAAACGGACCCAGGCGGTAGCGGCCGGACTCTGCATCCTGCTCAACGAGGTTGGAGCGACGATAACTCACAAGATAGGGATGCGCTTGGGCTGGCGCGATCCCGGCTAACAGGGCGATATCGCGCAGCATCACGAGGTCACCGGCAGCGGCGATCGCCTCCAATATACGCGCGCCGACCTCTATCGACTGAACTCCGCGCGCCTCTGCAGCCACCCCGTTCATCTCCATTTGCCGCGCCAGTCAGGATGACCCCGCGTTATCATAACGTCGCGGCCTCGCTGCCGCCATCGCAGCGTCAAGCCCTTATGGCAATAACAGCCTTTGCAGCCGACTCAAACTCAGACCTGTGCGGAATTCACTGCAAGACCTGCGCCTGATCTCTTGCACGCGCCACCTGGCGCGCCGTAACAAGGTTCGTGATCGCCGCGGCAATGAGGAACGGCACAAGACCGGCAAGCGCGATACGCAGCGATGCCGTCCCATAGCCGGGATGCAGCCAGTCGCTCATCATCCCGACATAAAGCGGTCCGATGCCCATCCCGATCAGGTTGACCAACAAGAGCTGGAGCGCGGCGGCGGTACTGCGCTGCGACGCGTTGACCGAATTTTGTATGAAGCCGACCGCCGGCGTCAGATAGGCGCCGGCGCAGCCAAGGCTCAGGCCCAACAGGGGCAAGGCGATCTGCCAGCGCTGGGCGCAAAGACCGGCGATCAGGAACGGCACCGCGCCGATCATCGCCGCGCCGCTGACCCAGGCGTAGGCGCGACTGTCGCCTGCGCCAAATCGGTCGGCAAAATAACCGCTGAGCCAAGTGCCTGCGCCCATGGCAAGGGCGATGGTGAAGCTGAGATAGATGCTCACCTGCGTCAATGTCATGCCGAGAACCCGGATCATATAACCCGGCATCCAGGCCATCAGGGCGTAATTGGGAATGCCACCGATCGCGCATGCAAGCGCTGTGGAAATGATCGTCGGCGTGCGGAAGAAAATCTTCGCGGTGTCACGAAGCGACGCCTTGGGCTGGACCACGCCGCCGTCCATACCGCCGCGCCGCGGCTCGGGGACGAGGCAGATCAGCAACAGGGCCAGCCCTAAACCCGGAAGGCCGACGATGAACAGGCTCGTTCGCCAGCCCCATTGCGCCGCCGACCATCCCGCCAGCGCCGAGCCCAGCGCCAGACCGAACGGAACGCCCAGCGAAAACACGGCCAGCGCGCGGGCGCGCTGCGATGGGGGGAAGAGATCGGAGATGATCGAATAGGAAGGCGCGACCCCGCCCGCCTCGCCCAAACCGACCCCGATCCGCGCGGCGACAAGTTGAGCGAAATTCGTCGCCAGCCCACAGGCGGCGCAGCAGATGCTCCACAGCGAACAGGCGACGGCGAGCACCTTCACCCGCGAAATCCGGTCTGCGAGCGCCGCCACCGGCAGACCAAAGCCCGTATAGAATATGGCGAAAGCGAATCCGGTGAGCATGCCCAGTTGCGTGTCACTCAGGCCAAGATCGCGCTTGATCGGCTCTGCGAGGACCGACACGACCTGGCGATCCATGAAGTTGAACGTATAAACGACGCACAGCAGCGCCAGCGTCCATCGGGGATCGCGAATTTTCATCAGGACCGCTTGGCCTGGCGGAGCGCCTCGGCCAGCACCGCCTTGTCGCCGATATGGTTGGCCAGGATCAGGATCAGCTTTGCATTGAGCACGGCGCTCTCCCGCTCATCGAGGCCATCGTGCAAGGCGATCAGGGCTGCGTAGAAGTCATCGGTCGTTTCGATATGCGACGGCGCTCGGGTCATTGCGATTCCACCTTGAGCATGGCGGCACGATCATAGGCCGATCGCATCTTTTCGACCGTCGGATGACGCCAGCGCGCGGCGACATATTGATCCGGCCGCACGAGATAAGCCGATCCTGGCTCGAGATCGTAGCGCGACGCGATCATGCCGTGCCGATCACCCAGTTCATCGACCACGATCATACGCACGCCCGGCAAGGGAGGCACGCTTTTGTCGGCCGCGAGAAGGACGAAATCCCCACCCAGCAACTGCATCAGCCAGCCGCCATCGATCGGTGCATCCACGGCGACATGGCCGGGCGCGATGCCTTGCCAGCAATCCCCCGGCTGGTCCGCCTGGCTCAGGGGTGAATCCGGATAGGCGACGGCGGTCGAGAGGCGGCCGGAATTGACGAACGGCCGCGCCCACGCATGATCCCTGGCCAGTTGCAGAACAGCATCGCGGAAGGCGTGACTGACAGGCGACTTGGGCGTCAGAAAATCGGTGGAGCGCGAGGAATTGAGAATATTCTCATCGGCCGTGACGATCGCTTCGTGATTATAGGCTTCCAGCAGTTCATGCCCGGCCTCGCCCGCAATGACCCTGTCCAGCTTCCACGCGAGATTGTCGGCATCCGCGACGCCGCCATTGCAGCCGCGCGCGCCGAAGGGCGACACCAGATGCGCGGCGTCGCCGGCGAACATCACGCGGTCATGAACGAAGCGCGCCATGCGCCGGCATTGGAAAGTGTAGACGCTGTACCATTCCTGCTCGAACTCGATGTCGTCGCCCAGCATGCCGCGGACCAGCGGTTCGACATAGTCGGGACGCATGCAGCGTTCCCGATCGATGTTCCAGCCCAACTGAAAGTCGAGCCGCCAGATGTCGTCGGGCTGCTTGTGGAGAAGCGCGGAGCGGCCGGGATTGAAGGGCGGATCGAACCAGAACCAGCGCTCGGCGGGGCGCTCCTGCTTCAGCCTGATATCGGCGATCAGGAAATTATCCTCGAACACCCGGCCGTCGAAATCCAGGCCCAGCATCGCGCGAACGGGAGAATTATGGCCGTCGCAAGCCACGACCCAGGGCGCGTCGACAGCATAGTGTCCATCGGGTGAGACGACGTCCAGCGAAACCCCGCCATCGACCTGCCTCAACCCCGTGACTTCGTGCCCCCATCGGATCGTCACGTCGGGAACCTGCGATACCGCGTCGATCAGTATGTCTTCGCACCGATATTGCTGAAGGTTGATGAAGCCCGGCATTGCCTGATGCTTGAGCGGAAGCATGTCGAAGGTGAACACCGGCTCCGCGCTATCTCCCCAGAACACCTTGCCGACGTTCCAGGCGACACCCTTCGCGACCATCTCTTGCGCCACCCCCAGGCGGTTCCAGATATCGAGCGTGCGTTTCGAAAAACAGATCGCTTTCGAGCCCGCAGCGACGAAATCGCGCTTGTTGAGCAGCAGCACCCGCCCGCCCTTTTGGCCGAGGTCGAGCGCGAGCGTTAACCCCACCGGACCGCCGCCGACGATGACGACGTCGAAGTCGCCCGGCGCATCATCCAGCGGGGTTGCACCAATGTCGCGCCAGATGGGAATGCCGTCCCTGCTCGGTGCATCGGGCATGTGCCTATCCCTGCAACTTGGCCCAAACGTCCCTGTCGCGTTCCATGGTCCAGATGCGCGGCCAGTCGATCCCGTCGAACTCGTCCCACAGGCGCTGGACGTCGAACGGCAGGCAATGTTCGAAAATGGGCCAATGGCCGAATTTGGGGGCAAGCGCGGCGTGGGTCGCTTCGAAAGCGGATTTGAGGTCGCCCCCAGTCTTATGGGCATGGCCCACATGTTGGATCATCACGCTCAGAAATTCCCGGGTCTGTTCGATGGCGGCGTCGCTCGCTTCAGCGCTGCGTGCGATGGTCCCGCGCCCGCCGACCAAATTTTCAGCGCGAAAGGATTTTACGGCATCGAGGGTTCTGGTCGACCAGTCGAAGTGGAAGGCATCGCCGGTGTAGAGCGCGGCTTCACTCTCCACGAGATCGCCGGCAAAGAGCGTCTTCGATTTGTCGTGCCAGGCGACGATGTCCCCGGCGGTGTGGCCGCGCCCGCAATATTTGAGGTCGATCGCGCCGCGATCGCCGCCCAGTTCGATACGATAGTCGGTGTCGAAAGTTTCCGTCGGCCAGGTGAGGCCCGGGATTTCCTCGGGCTGTTTGAACAGGCGCGGCATGCGGCCAAACTCGCTGTCCCAATCCTCTTGCCCACGCTCCTCGATCAAGCCGCGGGTGGCTTCGCTGGCGAGGATATGCTCCGCATCGAACGCGCTTGCTCCCAGCACACGGACCGCGTGATAATGGGTCAGGACGAGATATTTGACCGGCTTGTCGCTATGCTCGCGCAACTTGGCCAGCCAGTCGCGCGCAGCGGCCGGCGTCGCGCGCGCCTCGAAGCAGACGAGAAAGTCCTCGCCCTCGATCGCCCCGACATTGGGATCACCTTCCGCCGTCAGCGCGTACACGCCATCGGCGAGAATCTCCAGCTTTTCGGTCGTGGGCGCCGTGTCGGCCGAAGATGCGAAAGGCTTTGCCAAGATATTTTCTCCAAATATTGCGCGTTTAGAGCTCCGACCGAGCGAAGTCTGTGCAATCGAGCGTCCAGGCTGTGAGACGTCAAAGTGCCTCACAGCCTGGCGGCCGATGCCGCTTCTGAATGTTCAGAAGCGGACCGACGCCCTCCCACCAAACTGCCGCGGCGCGCCATAGAACCAGAGACCGCCATTCGCCCCCCCGGGATAGACTTCCTTGGTTAGATTAGTGACAAATGCCTCAAAGTCGAACCGATCGGCGCTGTAGGTGAGCTTGGCGTTGAACAGGTCCCGACCCGGGAGGATAGAAGTCGAATCCTTGAAGAAGGACGTCCTTTGGCTATCGGTATGCGTGTATTCAACATGCGGGACAAGGCGTTTATCCCCTCCCAGTTCTATCTTGTAAGAAAGTCCAACGGCGATGTTGAACTTGGGGGCAAAGGGCAGAGGCCCGGTGGCTGTGCCGATAAAGGGACCATAGTTGAAGCAATTTGCAGTCTGACCCGCCGCGCATTGCGGACCCAGCGTCCCCTGACCACCATCGGGCAGCGACGGCCTGTTGACGATATCGTTGACGGTAATCTTTGACTTCAAATAGGAACCGGCGACCGTCATGTCGAAATTGCCGAGGTGCACGGCCAGTTCTGCTTCCGGACCATAGGTTTCCGCCGATCCCGCATTGAAGATAGCAGGAAATCCGTTTGCGGGCACAATCCCCTGAATCTGCATGTTCGTGTATTTCGAATAAAATCCGCCGATTTGCGCGCGCAGCGCTCCGCCCCACATCGTGCCTTTCCAACCGGCTTCATAGTCCATCACGGACTCCGGGGCGAAGTTGGAAACGGGACTTTGCACACCGCCGCCCTTGCGGCCTTTGGCTACGAAAGCATAGAGGAAGTTGCGGCTATCGGCTGTATAATTGACCCCAATCTTCCAGGTCAGCCCCTTATCGGACTGATTTCCCGTTGTCAGCACGGAAAAGAGGAAATTATTTGTAGTCAAATCGAAGAAGGAACTTTGGTTTCTGCGATCTTTATCCGTTTTTGACCAGGTATAGCGAGCACTGCCTTCAAGTTCCAAAGCATCGGTTAGCTTGTATTTCAGGCCCCCATAGACAGCTTTGGATTGCTTTATGGCGCGATCCTGGTTGGTGAAAATCTGGTTTGCGAAAAAGTTCTGGCCAAAGACCGGCACCTTGTTTTTATCGTGCAGATAATAGGTGCCGATAGTCCATTTAAGCGGCTCGTCTTCGGCCGAAATGATTGTAAATTCTTCCGAGAATATCGGCTCGACGGCGGAAATATTGACCGTTACCGTCGGAAACGAAACGCCGATGACATCGGATCCCTGGTGAAACTTGGCTACCGTCAGACCGATCATATTGCGCAGCGTGATACCGTTGCGTAGGGTCAAGCTTGACTCGTTGTCCACGCGGAAGGTCGACTCATCGTAACGCGGAACGTTGCCGAAATTGATGGTGTAAGGATCGGGTGAGACCAAGGTGGAGAAGAAGGTTCCGGGGATCGGCTTGCCGGTAAAGCCACCGGTGACATTATGGTAATATTCAGCCTTGGTGAGGCTCTGGAAGTCGTCTGAAGGTTTCCACAAAACGCTGATACGTCCAGCGATAATGTTAAGCTCTCCTGGTGTCGAATAGCCCCGCGAAGGACTGCCGGGAGGATTGCCATTCTTGAAAAAGCTGGCACGATGCTCATCGTAAGTCGCGATACGAACAGCGAGGGTATCGCTGACGGGAATGTTTACGGCGCCTTCGAATGCGATGCGATTATAGTTCCCACCCGTCAGACTTGCGTAGCCGCTCGCGTCTCCCAGCTTCGGGTCCGACGTCTTGACGAATAGCGCGCCGCCTGTCGAATTGTTTCCGACGAAAGTGCCTTGAGGACCGCGAAGCACCTGCACGCTGCCAATATCGTAAAAAGGTTCGTTGGCGACAATCGGCCCCTGGAACAGATTGTCGCGATAAATGGCGACGCCGGAGTAGACGCCCGGGTCGGTGATCCCGAGACCAATGCCTCTGATATTGAGCTGACTGACAAGACCTGTGTCGGAAACCGACAGGCCGGGCACGAAATTTTGTAGCGCCTTCACATCGCGAATTTCATGCTGCTTGAGATCGTCACCCGACAGCGCGGCAACGGCGATGTTCGTGCGCATCACCGTGGTGGATCGCTTTTCCGCAGTTACCACGATTTCGTCCGTCGCACCGGGACTTGCGCCGTCGGTCGGCGAGGATTGGTCACCTGCGGACGAAGCGAAGGCTACTCCCGGCGCTGCCATGGCGACTAACGCGGCTGACACCAGCCAGTTTGCTCTGATCATCTCTATACCTCCCCATATTCCGCCGGTTTGCGCCAGCTTGATGTGACCCCTTTTGCTACATTATGGATATTCGTCAATAGCTAATCAATTCGTATTTGGGAAATTCCTGCTCAGAGATGGGTCCCACTCTCATGCCGCACTCAACCTGAGCGCCGACGCAGCGATGCGCGCCTCGCCGTTCATGCGCGACGATGCTCTTTTACTAGCGGGTTGCGCGCGGCGACCCTGCCCCAAGCCCCACTGCCGAGGATGTGCATCTCAATCGGTTACGATCCGCGAGGACAGGATTGGCGCTGATCTACTTGCGCAAATGCTGCTCGAAAAAGGCGGCCACCCTCGAAATCGCCATATCGGCTTCGGGCGTGTTCGGAATCACGGCCGGGAAAACGTGGGGCATGCCTTCATACAGGTCGAGCACCGCTTCATGACCGCCACCACGGATCGCCTGATATTCCCTGATCGCTTCGCTGAGCAGCAATTCACGCGTGCCGGCCTGGATCAGCGTTGGCGGAAATGCCTTGGTGTAATCGCCGAACAGGGGGGAAATATAGGGGTGCCTGACATTCGTCCCGGCGGCATAGGCTTTCAGATAGGTGGTGAAGTCCTGCGGCCGGAGTATCGGGTCATAGGACCCGAGCGTTGCGACGGTATCGCCGATCATTGTCAGATCGGCCCCCGGCGAAAGCAGATAAAGCGCGCCGGGCAACGGAACGCCCTGGTCCCGCATCTTCAGAGTGAAGGCGGCAGCCATATTTCCGCCAGCCGAGTCGCCGAACATCCCCATCGCACGCGGATCATTTCCGGCAGCGATGAGGGCCCGCCACACGGCGATCACCTGGCCCGAGATCGTGTTCACATTTCCGCGCGGTGCCAGTGTGTAGTCGATCGAAATCACCTCGCGCCCCAGCGCCTTGCCAAGCAGCGAAGGCAGCACCTGCGTCGACCGGGCAGAAAGAATGATGTAGCCCCCGCCGTGAATATAAACGAGCGGCGGTCGTCCGGGCCGGGCATTGGGCGGGACGATCCGGAGTATGCTGACGCCGCCGATCGTCTCCCTGACCGAACGAACGTGCATCGCATCCGCGAATTGCTGGCTTGCGGGCACGGCCTGGGCTTCGATTGCCGCGTTCATCCGGTCGAAGTCTTCGAGGGTCTTGAGCGGCGGCGTCGGGGGTCGCGCCTGGGCGGCGGCATAAAATGCGCACAGTTTTTCAGCCGCCGGCCGCGATATGCTCTCGGGCACGCGGAAACGAAGATCGGGGTTGGGTGGACAAGCCGCCGCCGCCGGGGCCGCGCAGACCGCAAAGCCGAGCAACATCCCCCGCATAACAGATCGCATCGTTTCTCTCCCAAAAGCTCCGCCCGCCTTCTGGCGTCCTGACGGTGGCCACGACCCCTCGATAAAGGAAGGCCACCCGCCGAACCATTACCTATTTACGAATTGATTCATTATACGTAAATAGCCAAATCGAAGGTCGCGGTGTGAAATGGCAAAGCGGTCCGCACCCAGAGCCCGTTGCTCGAGGGTGAGCATTGGAGAGGACATATCGATGCCGAGCCTTGCGCTGCTGGTAAAACGCATACAATGGCAATCGGAAATTGCGCCAGTATCCGGACAGGCGGGCGTACGCACATTGCAGGGCGAAGCGTCGAGACCTGGTGTGATAGGTCATCCGCACCCTGTGGCAATATCCTTCCGCTGCCATCAAGCAAAAGGAAGAAAGCAATGACTGCCTTGATGCCCGATCATGCCCGCGCCGGCTCGGAACGGATGCCCGCGTCACGCGCCCTGGTTGCGGCGGTTGTCGCTCTCTTTTTTCTGTGGGGCGGGCTTCGCGCGATCATCCCCCTGTTGACCGGCGCGATCGCCGACGCCACCTCGCTCGCGATGGCGCTTGCCATTCCCGCGAGTTGCTACCTGCTGATCGCCATATATGGCTGGTCGGCGCGCAATCCGGCCTGACAAAGGATTCTTCATGCGCGTTTTGCTCACCCTGTCGTGCCTTCTCGCGTCGCAGTCGCTTATGGCGCAAAGCGCGACAGACGATCCTGACGCGAAGGCCGCGCGGCTGGAAGCGCAGATGACCGATGCCGAACGGATCGGCCTGCTGTCCGGGATCATGCCGATTTCGTTTCCGGGCCTTGAAGTGAAGGTTCCGCAAGGCGTGCCTCCCACCGCCGGCTATGTTCCCGGTATCGCGCGCCTTGGCATTCCGCCGCAGCTTTCGACCGACGCGAGTCTTGGGATCGCCAACCCGGGGCAACTGCGCAAGGCCGATGTCGCAACGGCCATGCCATCGGGCCTGCTGCTGGCTTCCTCGTTCGATCCTGCGCTGGCCGAACGGATCGGCGCAACCGTCGGCGCCGAAGCACGGGCCAAAGGCTTCAACATCCTCCTTGGCGGGGGCATGAACCTGGCGCGCGATCCGCGTAACGGCCGCAATTTCGAATATCTTGGCGAGGACCCGTTGCTTGCCGGCACTCTCGCCGGTCACGCCATTCGCGGCACCCAGTCTCAGGGCGTGATTTCGACCATCAAGCACTTCGCGCTCAACGGACAGGAAACGCTGCGTCACACAGCGGATTCGGTGATAGCGGAAAGTGCGCTGCGCGAGAGCGATCTGCTGGGTTTCAAGATCGGCATCGAGATCGGCCAGCCGGGCGCGGTCATGTGCGCCTATAATTTGGTCAATGGGTACAAGGCGTGCGGCAATGACCATCTGCTGAACCGAGTGCTGAAGGGCGAATGGCGCTATAAGGGCTGGGTCATGTCGGACTGGGGCGCGGTGGACGACGTGTCCTATCTCAAGGCCGGCCTGGATCAGCAGATGGGCTATCAGCTCGACAAGCAGCACTGGTTCGGCCAGCCGCTTGCCGACCTCGTCGCCAAGGGCGATGTCCCCAAGGACCGCGTTTCCGACGCCGTGCGCCGTATCCTGCGCAGCCTGTTCGCGGTCGGCATCACCGGCACTTATGAACCTCAGCCGATCGACTACAAGGCGCATGCCCAGATCGCGCTCGATGCGGCGCGCGGCGGCATCGTCCTGCTCAAGAATGATGGCATATTGCCGCTCGCCGCGACGGCTCGCAACATCTTGGTGGTCGGCGGGAATGCTGATTTCGGCGTGCTGTCGGGCGGGGGATCCAGTCAGGTCACGCCGTCAAATGGCGCACCGCGTATCGTCGAGCCGGGCAGCGACGGACCAACGGCCCTGTTCAGCCGACAGCTTTATATGGCCGGTTCTCCGCTTGCGGCGCTACGCAAGGCATTGCCCGCCGCCACTATCAGCTTCCAGAACGGCTATTCGCCCGAAGCGGCCGCCGCCTATGCCGCCAGGGCCGATATGGTCATCGCCTTTGCGACCAAGTGGGAAGGGGAGGGCATGGATTCCGGCTCGCTCGCGCTTCCGCAGGGTCAGGATCAGCTGATTTCGGCTCTGGCGGCCGCCAATCCCAATCTGGTGGTCGTGCTGGAAACGGGCAATGCGGTGACGATGCCTTGGCTCGAAAAGGCCAAAGCCGTCGTGCAGGCCTGGTATCCCGGTCAGGAAGGCGGGCAGGTGGTCGCCGACATCCTGACCGGCAAGGTCAATCCGTCGGGGCGCTTGCCGATCACCTATCCGGCATCGATCGATCAATATCCCCGCGCCGCCCTGCCGGGTCTTGGCCTGCCAGATCGTACGCCGGTCAAGGTTGCTTATGACGAGGGTGCGGCTGTCGGCTATCGCGGCTTTGCCAAGGCGGGGGAAACGCCGCTCTTCGCCTTCGGCCATGGCCTGAGCTACACCAGATTTTCCCACGGGCCGCTGTCGGCGCGCGCAGGCGCGTCGGTCCGCCTGCGCTTCACGGTCCGCAATGCCGGCGACCGCGCCGGGGCGGATGTGCCGCAGCTTTATCTGGTCGATCGCAATGGTGAAAAGCTCCAACGGTTGGTGGGATTTCAGAAAGTAGTGCTGGTACCGGGCGAGAGCCGCACGCTGACGCTTGATGTCGACAACCGCTTGCTGGCTGACTGGAAAGACGGCAGCTGGTCGATCGCCGGAGGGCGCTACAGCTTCGTTCTCAGCGAAAGTGCAGCAAAATTCGGTAAGCCCGTCATCGTTCGCGTGCCCGCAAAGACCTGGAAGGAGTGAAGGCACAGCCAATCGGGAGTTTCGGAGTTTCATAGCTTCCGATAGGCTAATCCGAGCGGCTGGATCGGCATTTCGTCTACAGCTCGAGCGCCGAGATGATGGTAGTCACTAGGCCGCTCTCCCACACCGTGGAATGACAGTTTTCTTTTAAAGCCGACGCTTTAAGGTTGTGGCCGGAATGACGGGTTTGTCCCAAGCTCTGCGAGGTCGGCTCCTCGCCAGGAGCAAGGAGCCGATTGTTCAAATTTCGGTATTCTCCGCGAGGGCCAGCGCGTCTTCCACGTCGATCCCGAGATAGCGTACCGTATTCTCGATCTTGCTACGGCCGAGAAGAATCTGGACGGCGCGCAGGTTGCCGGTAGCCCTGTAGATGATTGACGCCTTGGTTCGCCGAAGCGAGTGGGTGCCATATTCGCTTCGCATCAAGCCAACCCCCGTGACCCATTCATCAACGAGCCGGGCGTACTGGCGGGTGCTAAGATGCCCGTTTTTGGTCAACCCGACTGGGAAAGACATAGTCGTCGACCGTGCCGCCCCGGCGATCGAGCCAGGCCAGCAGGCTAGCCCGAGCGTCAGGGAGCAGTTCGAACTGAACGGGTCGACCTGTTTTCTGCTGCATGACGATCGCACGCGTTCGGATCTGCCCGCCGCTGACGATGTCGCCGATCTTCATCTGCACCAGGTCACAGCCCCGAAGTTTGCTGTCGATCGCCAAGTCAAATAGCGCCCGATCTCGCACGCGGCGGCGCCGATTGAGGTAAAATCGAATCTCCCAAATTTGCTTCGGTTTCAGCGCGCGTTTCGCGCCAACGGTTCTTCCCGCATGCCAGACGGGACGTTTGGTGGTGGCGGGTTCAGTTTCAGGCATCTCCATGATCATTCTCCGATGGCCTGTGACGGGCACCGGGTTTGACTTCTGTCGAGAGACCGAGAGATGTGACCGGTTTAAGATCGGCCTGTAACGAATAGTTTCTCGTGCGATTGACATACGGGAAATCCGCTCTGCACTGTCATTAGCAGTATGGCAGGGATCAAAGGCCTCGATAGGAAATGGTGACCAGGGAGGCCTTGAACGCGTGGTTTCGCCTCGAGGTGCTGCGGCGTGAGCCTGTTCTGACGCAATTTATCAGCCGCCACTGGCACTCGTCGGACGAGCTGCTCGATATCCGGCAGGATGTCTACGAACGCGTGCTGCTCGGCGCCAGTCGGGCCCTGCCGGACCTTGCTGGTCCCTATATATTCACAGTCGCTCGCAACGTCATGATCAACCGGGCGCGGCGGGCTAAGATCATCAAGATCGATCTGGTCGCCGAGCTGGAGCAGGTGGTGCCCGACATGGACTGGCTGACCCCAGCCCGCCATCTGGAGGCGCGCGAGGAACTCAGGCGGGTCCAGGCCGGGCTGGACATTCTCCCTCCCCGGTGTCGCGAAATATTGCGCCTTCGGAAGGTGGAGGGTCTTACTACGAGAGAGGTGTCGCAACAGTTGGGGATCGGCATCGATGCGGTGGAACAGCAGGTGACGTTGGGGATGCGCGCCCTGATCGACTTCATGCATGGCGGCGATGGACGCGTGCAACGGCCAAGCCGGGCGCGAACAATCAAGCATGGACCCGTTTCATGACCCATCATTCCAGTCTTGAACAGGCAGCCGCGCTCTTCCTGGCGCGCAGCCAGCAACCGGACTGGTCGGATGCCGATCAGCGCGAACTCGACCTGTGGCTTGAGCAATCGATGGCGCATATGGCCGCCTTCTGGCGGCTTCAGGACGGGGGCGTGCGGGTCGACCGGCACCTGACCGCGGCACTCGCCCGGCACGAGCCGGATGGCGGCTTTCCTGACGAGCTGCGGCGGCGTTTTCAGATCGCCATCACCCGACCCGTGACGACCCTGCTGCGCCCAACTCTGCTGATGGCAGGCTTCATGGCGATGTCCATCGCCGGATATCTCGCCTTTACGGCACCGGAGGCACGGCCGGAATATACCCGGCATATGACGAAATTTGGTCAGATCGGAAAGCTTGCGCTGGCCGATGGCAGTCAGGTTGAACTCAATACCGACAGTGACGTGCGCATCGCCAACGCACGTACCGAACGCATGCTCTGGCTCGATCGAGGCGAGGCCTATTTCGAGGTCGCGAAAGATGAGGGTCGCCCTTTCGTCGTCCATGCCGGATCGCGGCGCGTGACCGTGCTGGGCACGAAGTTCGCGGTTCGCCGCGAGGGCAATGACATCACCGTTTCGGTGCTGGAGGGACGGGTTCGGGTTACGACCGGGACAAAGCCGGACGGAGGATCGGCCATGCTCACCGCTGGCGAAATCGCCGCGACGAACGGACAGTCGATGCTGGTTACCGCCGGCAGGCTCGCCCAGATCCGCAAGAGCCTGTCATGGCGCTTTTCGATGCTCGCATTCGACAATATCAGCCTCCGCGAGGCGGCCGCGCAGTTCAACCGCTACAATATTCGCCAGTTGGTGATCGAAGGGAGCGAGGCGCAGAATCTGCGTATCAGCGGCTCTTTCCGTATGGGCAATGTGGAGGGGTTCGCCAGCCTGCTCGAGCACGCCTACGGACTCGATGTCCGGCGCTCCGAAAATAATATCGAAATTAATTCACCTTAGGACATACGGGTTTCCTCCGCCCATGTGTCCCTAGTATTGAACTGAAAAAAACATGTGAACATGGGGGGGGATAAATGGGCAGCAAATTTCTGGTGGCGATGCTCTGCGGCGTGTCGACAGTGCCGGTGTCATGGCAAGCGGGAGCGCAGACGCCAGGTCAGGCGCAGGCCCTGACGCAGCAATTCAATATTCCAGCCGGTAATCTGAAACAGGCGCTGGATCTGTATCGTGAGCAAACCGACGTCCAGTTGATCTATCGACCGCAGGAGGTCGCCAAGGGGCGAAGCGCCGGTGTCTCGGGACTGCTGACCAGGGAAGCGGGTCTGCGCGCCCTGCTTGCAGGGTCAGGGTTTCAGCAGCATCATGACAATTCGGGCGCTATTGCGATCATCCCCGGCCGAACCGCTGCGGCAGCGGCCACGTTCGAACGGGCCGCGCTGATCCAGCAGGGCGCGGTCGTCCCGGCCGCAGCGACGGAGGCAGCCCCGGAAGGGACGCCGGATATCGTCGTGACTGCCACGAAGCGGTCCGAGAATGTGATGAACATTCCGGTCGCGGTCTCTGCCCTGTCGGGAGACACGCTCACCGCGCTAGGCGTGCAGGGGGTGCAGGCCCTCCAGATTGCAACACCCGCCGTCGTCTTTCCAAACACCGGCGCCTTTTCACAGCCTTATATACGCGGGGTCGGCAGCCGGCTCAACCAGGCCGGGTTCGATCCGAGCGTCGCTGCCTATGTCGACGGACGGTATATCGGGCGCCAGTCGTCGATGAATTTCGAATTCGCCGACATCGAACGGGTCGAGGTGCTCAAGGGGCCGCAGGGCGTGCTGTTCGGGCGTAACGCGTCGGCCGGCGCCATTCGCATCATCACGCGCGATGTCTCCAAAGATTTCGAAGGCTATGTCAAGGCCGGCTACGGAAATTATAACCGTGTGATGTTGCAGGGTGCGGTCAACATACCGATCAGCGATACGCTTGGAATCCGCATCAGCGGCGATACTTTGCACCGGGACGGTTTCGCCAAGAATATCTTCCCTGCCGGGCGCAAGCAGTGGGACGACCGAAAATGGTATTCCGTGCGCGGCAAGGTCCGCTGGGAGCCGAACGACTGGTTCGATGCCCGGCTGACCGGCAGCTACTGGTCATCCAATGATCTGGCCGGAACCGACGCCATCCAGGTCGGCCGCCTCGATCTGTCCACCGGCCTCAGGCTCGGAGGGGTTAGCGGTACAGACCGCAAGCATGTGGCGAGCGCGCTGCGGCAAACGAACGACAAGCGGGAATATGCCACGGAACTCGACCTGCATTTCGACCTCGGCTTCGCCGACCTCACGACCATTACCACGTATGCAGATCTGAACAATGTGCTTGGCTTCGATGGCGATGGCACCAGCGCGCGACTGGTGGACGCCGTGATCTTCGAAAAGTCGAAGACCTTCTCGCATGAGGTCCAGCTCGCGTCGGCTGGCAAGGGCGCTTTCGAATGGCTCGTCGGCGGCTATTATTTCCATGACGATACGGATTTCGACACCATTGTCGATCGGGGGACGGCCGTTCCCGCGTCACCTGTCGCCAGCCAGAGCGACGAGAATGTCAAGACGAAGTCGGTTGCCGTCTTTGGCCAGCTAAAGTGGAATATCACAGACAAGCTGAGCCTCACGGCCGGCGGCAGATATACGCATGACAAGAAAAGCTGGTTCGCGGGTCCATCGCGCAATGCGCCCGTCACCCTTCCAGGTCCATTGCCCTTTATCGGCGAAAAATCCTGGTCGAAATTTACGCCCAGCCTGACGGCGCAATATGATTTCGGCGACGTTTTGGCCTATTTGAAATTCGCGCGTGGATATAAGAGCGGCGGACCGAACTATCCCGCCAATCAGCCGGTGGTTAATCCAGAAACGCTCGACATGTACGAGGCAGGCCTGAAAGCCAGCCTGTTCGATCGCAAGGTGCGGGCCACCCTGTCCGCCTTCTATTATGATTATTCCGACCTTCAGGTCAGCCGTGCGGCCGCCGAGGGCAGCGCCGTCGTCACCACCGAGAATGCGGCGAACGCCAAGCTTTATGGCCTCGATGCCGATATGAGCTGGTCGGTCACACCCGCGTTCACTTTGAATGGTGGCGTGGCCCTGCTTCACTCCGAGTATCAGGGCTATTTGGCCAACGCCAAGGTCTATCGCGGGTTGATCCCGCCGGGTTCGACCCTGGCTGTGCGGCCCGCTGGAATGATCGATGTGGGGTTCAATGCAAGTGGCCAGGACCTGCTGCGGGCGCCCAAATTTTCGGCCTTTGCCGGAGCGAACTATACCGTCGCGGTCAGCGGCGGCAAAATCCCCGTCAGCCTGTCTTATGCTTACAAAGGCAGTTATCTGTTCGATTTCGTATTCGACCCGCCTGGCGTCACCGAGACCGGGGCGACGCGCGCCCTCCGGCAAAAGGGCTATGGCCTGGTGAACGGCCGGATCGGCTTCACGCCCGACTCTGACAGGTGGAGCGTGTCCGCCTGGGTCAACAATGCGTTCGACAAGAAATATTTTGACGATGTGGCGGCCGCAGGCACCGGCATCCGGGCATCCTACGCGCCGCCGCAGACCTACGGCATCGACGTTCAATATAAGTTCTAGCTCAAAAACGCTGTGGGGCCCCCGGCTCCACAGCGCCGATTGCGCGATAGTCCCTTGCAGGACGGCGGACTGGCCGGCTCAAAGCCAAAGGCCGCACAGACGACAAAAGCCTCATAATGGCGGCGCGCGGCCGAGGCGGCGATACACTCGAACTATGGGACGAAGGTCAAATGCGTAACATCATTATGGGATTGGCGGCGATCGTCATGGCCATGCCGACGCTGGCCATCGCCTCGCCCCCGCGCAATCCGTTTCTGGCGGATTCCGTCATTCCTATATTCCATAATGATACAGGCCAGACGGGGGCGACCGCGGTTCCAGGCCCGATTGACGAGAGCCGGACGATCGAGCAGGAGAATATCATCTGGAAAAAGCTTGGTCCAAGCGACGGCTATTCCTACCAATATTCCGGGCTATATCCCAACGGCAAGCGCGTCGGCTGGTTTGGTGGCCAGCAGCAGCTGGTCAAGCTGGATGCCGACACGTTGGAGACCATTTCCACCTATTCGCTGCATGAAGGCAAATTCTATTCTCCCGAAGAAATCGGGCGACTGATCGACAAGGCTGACAAGCTCAGCGGCCAGGCTTTATATGATGCTATCGTGCCGCCACTGGCGATCGGCATCGAACGTGGCGCGCAGGCGATCTATCGGTTGATTGATAATGAGAACAATCTTTATGTTCTCTACACGGACAGAAGCAGCGGCGATCAATATATCCGCAAATTTGGCGATGCCGTAGTCAATGATCCCAATTCTGACATCGTTCTGAAACAACAGATCAAGCTTCCCGCCGAGTCAGGGAGGCGGATGACAGCCATAGCGATGAACATGACCTATGACGGGACCATCATCGTGGTCACGCTGGACGGAACGCTGTTTGCTGTATCGCGGGACTTCAGGATATTGGATAAAGCCGTTTTGGCCGACCGACCCACGGATGGCAAAGAGTTCATGGACGCTTTTGTCCGCAACTCGATTGCCATCGACGACGCAGGCGGCATTTTCGTTGTCACGGGCACACGGATGCAACGGGTGCAGTGGACCGGAACGAAATTGTCGTTCGACGAACGGGACGGCGCATGGTCGGTGCCCTACGCAACCGGGCCGCGCGGCAGCGGAACGACACCGGCGCTGGTGGGTTGGGGCAAGGCCAGCGACAAGCTGGTCGTGATCGGCGATGGCGTCGGCAACGCCGTGCTGTACTGGCGCGACCATATTCCCGACGACTGGCGCGGTCTTTCCGGCCAGCCGCGGCGGGTGGCCGCGATTACGCCGATCCGGTTCGGGAAAGACCCTATCCGTCTGGAAAATGCGCTCGTCACCCAGGATTATGGCATATTCGTTGCCAACGACACGCTCGAAACGAAAATTCCCTGGCAAGGGTCGCAGATGAAGACGACACTGGCGGAGAAATATGCCGGCCAGACCAGCGGCAACGAAATCAGGGGCGGCATGAAATGGACGTGGAACCCGCACACGCGGTCGCTGGATATAGCCTGGAAAACCCCGCTGGCGCTGGTGGCGTCGATATGCACGCCGAACGCCAATCATCTGCTTTATTGCGTCGGGATGCGGGATGGCGCTTCGACGATCGAGGCCATCGACTGGAATAATGGCAAATCCGTGTTCCACTATGTGCTGGGGAAGAGCTATCGCTATACGGCCGTGGGCGGGTTGGTGAATATCGCTCCCAACGGCGATATCGAATGTGGCTGTGCGGGAGGATTTGGCATGTTCCGGGTGCGCACGCCGCCACAAGCGCGATTCCAGCGGTGATCGGATCGTTGGTCTGCCCGTCGTTCCGGGATTCAAGCCCAACTTATAGGACGGACGCTTGCCCGTGGGGCCGGGCAGCACAACATGTCCGGCCTTGGCTGTCGATTGTCTGAAATGTTCAGCGGCGGACGCATCGCGGTCGCTTCGATCGGACGTCAGGCGCTGGGATCGCTGGCCTTCGGGCCAGCGCCGCAAACCATGACGGAAACTTCGCCAGCGGGGTTGCCGGACACTTTCTCAATCCGACGGTGATTGTCTGGGTCGTATCCCCGTTGATGGTGTAGCTCGACGGCTAGCGAAGCTGACCGGACGCGCGCTCATCGATTAAGCGCGTGGCACTAACCCGCTCCGCGGGAGGGTCGCGAGCTGCGATGTAGTGCGGTAAATATAGGCCTTTGGCGGCGGGGGTTGCCGTCTGAGCCTGGAAGTTCCTTCAGCGAAGAGGAACTTGCCATGACTATCGTGAACAGCACCTCCATCAGCCCGCTCCGTCAGCGGCTGATCGATGACATGAACATGCGCCATTTCGGGCGGGATACACAGCGCAACTATCTTCGCGATGTGGCGCGGTTCGCATCTTGGCTGGGTCGCCCGCCGGACAAGGCAGCAGGAGAAGATCTGCGCCGTTTTCAGATCGAACAGAGCGACGCGGGCATGGCGGCCCCGACTATGAACAGCATCGTTTCCGCGCTGCGCTTCTTTTTCACCTTCACGCTCGATCGCCCTGACCTGGCACGCAAGCTCTACCGCATAAAGCATCCTCGCAAGTTGCCCGTCGTGCTCAGTCGTGAGGAAGTTGCTCGCCTGTTGAACGCGACAACCTGCCTCAAGCATCAAGCGGCCCTGTCGGTGGCCTATGGGGCGGGCCTGCGGGTAGCTGAGGTGTCGATGCTCAAGGTCCGCGACGTGGACAGCGAACGCATGCTGCTGCGGGTTGAGCGCGGCAAGGGCGGACAATATCGTAATGCCATGCTTTCGGACGACCTCCTCGGCCTCTTGCGCCAATGGTGGAAGGTTGGATACCGGCAGGGCGAGCTCCATCGCGATGGGTGGCTATTTCCCGGGCAGCATTATCTCAAGCCGATCAGCACGCGGCAGCTGCATCGCGTCGTCGTCGAAGCAGCCCAGGCCGCCAGCATCACGAAGCGCGTAGGGCCGCATACCCTGCGGCATAGCTTCGCCACTCACCTGTTGGAAGATGGGATTGATATCCGGATCATCCAGACGTTGCTGGGCCACGCTAAGCTGGACAACACCGCCTTCTACACCAAGGTTGCGACACGAACGATCCGCGCGGTGACCAGCCCCCTCGACAAGCTGGCGATGTTCATCCCGGGAGCGGGAACGCCAGACGGTTGAGAGGTGCACGCCTCCCTTGAGGTAGCGGACATCTTCCGCGCCGCAGGTCCGGCCTATCGTTCGACCCACGCCGGCCATCTGAGCCTGCATCAACTCAAAGTGATGTCAGCGATCGAGAACTGCCGCACCGCCGCCTTGGGCGGTCACATCGAGGCATGCGAAGACTGCGGCCATTGGCGGATCGCCTATAACAGCTGCCGCAACCGGCATTGTCCTAAATGTCAGGGTGCCGCAGCGCGAACCTGGCTGGCAGAGCGGGAAGCCGACCTGCTTCCAGTCGGCTATTTCCACGTCGTCTTCACAATGCCCGCCGAAGTGGCTGATATCGCCTTCTACAACAAGGCGCTGGTCTATGATCTGCTGTTCAAGGCAGCGTCGGAGACGATGCTGACTATCGCCGCCGATCCCAAACATCTGGGCGCTCGGATCGGGATCACCGCCGTGCTGCACAGCTGGGGTTCGGCAATGACCCATCATCCGCATGTCCACATGATCGTGCCGGGGGGTGGACTTGCCATGGACGAGAGGCGGTGGATCGCTTCTCGTCCAGCCTTTCTCTTGCCGGTTCGCGTCTTGAGCAAGCTGTTCCGCCGCCTGTTCCTAGCTCGACTGACGACTCTATATGATGCCGGGCGCCTCGACTTCTTCGGCTCGGTGGCCAGCCTTGCCGAACGAGGAGCCTTCCTGCGTCATCTGGCCCCAGTCAGGAAGAAGCCATGGGTGGTCTATGCCAAGCCGCCCTTTGCCGGACCTGAGGCGGTCCTTGCCTATCTGTCGCGCTACACCCACCGCGTCGCCATCTCGAACAGCCGGCTGATCCGCTTTGATGATGCGGGTGTCACCTTCCGTTACAAGGACTATCGCCGCGACGGGGCCAAACGGCAGAAGGTCATGACGCTTGCAGCCGACGAGTTCATTCGCCGCTTCCTGCTTCATGTCCTGCCGCGCGGGTTCCACCGCATCCGTCACTACGGCTTCCTGGCCAGTTCATCACGCAAGGACAGCCTTGCCCTGGCCCGCAAGCTGCTCAACGTTCCAGCCCCACGCCCTCAGGAAAGCGGCGAAGATCCTGCCGATCCGATGCCGCCCTGTCCCTATTGCGGCGGCCGAATGATCATCACCGAGACGTTCGAGCGCTGGCGGCAGCCCCGAGCACCGCCGATCCACCACGGCATGATCCGGGAGTTTACGTCATGAGCCGGCATGACATCGTGTTCCAACCTCCTACGACCAACAGGTCCCGGGCGCTCCCCACGCTTGTCCTTTGGACCAGCATCATGCCGATCGGCTACAGCTTCATCACCACCGGGCGCGCAAAACCTGACAGATCACCGCTCATCAACTTTCGACCCGCATCGGCCCGGCACCGCTCTGTCCTCGCCACTGCCACGCCGGTTTCCAGCCAAGCGGCGAAATACCCATAGGCCAGCGCTTCGTGCCCGCGGGTTCGTGCTTCGGGGACTTTCGTACGCCTACCGGCGCCCGAAACTCTCCACGTGAGCGGACGGGCGGCTTTGGAGCGGGGGTGATGGCATAGCTGCCGCTCGCATCGCGTCGCCTCCGGACCAACTCAGGCTCTTCGGATGTTCGTGCAACAAGCTCAACTTAGCTTGGTACTGGCCATTAGTGAATCGACGTAAGCTGACCGTTGAGGCGAAAAGGTTCAGATATCGGCATAAGAAAACGATGAAGATATCTGCTAATCTTGGCCTGATCCGAAATTTTTCAATTATGCATCAGCTTTGGAGTGAAGCCATTGAGGCAGGACACCTCCAATGAGGCTCGCTGGCGGGTCTTAAGGTTGGCCTCCCCCTGCTCTATCCGAATTGAACTTCGACAACCTATGCCGTTTTGGCTCTCGCGAATGTTCAAGGCGCTGCGCCCGCTAGATAGCCTTCTCGGATGGCGAACTCGAGTGAGCGCGGCGTCTGCGCGTCGCCGATAATCTGCAGCTTCCGACCGCTCGAGACCAGTTCATCATAGATGTCGCGGTTGGAGCGATTGCTCGTCACCAGGACGACGGTATCAGCGGCAAGCCGCTCGATATCGATCTCGTCCGAAGTCAGGTGGGCGGGCCCCACCACGACGGCCTTCGCCTCGATCTCGATCGCGCGGGTGCGTACCAGCGATCGGAAGGGCTTGCCCGCCATTCTTTGCAGGAACGGTTCGTTCATCCCGGTCAGCTGAATCATGGGCGCCATCATCGGAAGGCGCGTCACATAGGTGACGGAGAGTCCCTTGGAGATCAGCTGTTCGGCCGCAGCCAAGCCTTCATAATGCCCGACATCATCAATGACGACAGCGGCGTCGCCCAGCTCTGCTGGTGGCGCGAGGAACAGGTCGGTTGACGAGAGGACATGCCGTTGGCCGACGCCCCTGACGGGTTGCCCGACGTGGGATATCAGGACTCCGTCCATCCTGGGCCATGATCCCGTCGCAACGATGATCTCGTCCGCCGCGAACCCGTCAACTTCGCTGCTGTCGAGATAGGTGGACAGGCGTACATCCACCCCCAGCCGGTATATCTCCGCCTCCAGCCAGGTGACGATGTCGATGAGATTGTGCCGCGTCGGGGCCTTGGCAGCCGCGCGAACCGCCCCGCCCAGCTTTGCACTCGCCTCCACCAGCGTCACGGCATGCCCGCGCAGTGCCGCGACGCGGGCCGCTTCCATCCCCGCCGGGCCGCCTCCGACGACCAGGACCCGCTTGCGAACCGAAGCCGGGGTCAGCCGGTGGTCGCCCCGCTCTGCCTCATCACCCGCTCCCGCATTGACAGTGCATCCGATCCCGATGCCCATGGCTGCCCGCGCGACGCAGGCCTGGTTGCAACCGATGCAGGGCCGGACCTGCTCTGCCTTGCCCGCCAAGCTCTTTGTGACCAGATAAGGGTCTGCGATCATGGCGCGCACCATTCCCACCATGTCGGCTTCGCCGTCGCGGATGACTTGGCCGGCCTCTTCCAGAGTCCGATAGCGGCCAGTCACCAGCATCGGCAGCGTCATGGCGCTCCTGATCGGCGCGGTCATGGGCATCTGATAGCCGGTTGGCTCGTACATCCCGCCTATCATCTTGGCGGCGCTGTTGTAGCTGCCGGTCGATAGGTTGAGATAGTCGATCAGGCCCGCCGCCTGCAGCATTTGCGCTACCGCCAGATTATCTGTCACGCACGCGCCGCCCACGACCAGATCTGGCACCAGTCGCACACCGACGACAAAGCCGCTGCCCACCGCCGCGCGCACGGCCGTCAGCACCTCCATGATGAAGTGCGCCCGATTTTCCAGAGTGCCGCCATATTGGTCTTCGCGCCTATTCGTCGTCGGCGAGAGAAACTGTCCGGGAAGGTAGCTGTGCGCGCAGTGCACTTCCACGCCATCGAGCCCATATCGCTTCATCCGTACCGCGCAGTCCGCATAGGATTCGATGATCGTGTCTATCATCGTCTTGGTCATCGGCACCGGCATGAGCCCATTGACGATGCTGGGGACGTCCGATGCGGACCAGGGCGGCGTCCCATCGGCCGGCACGACATGATGGCCCGCATGCCACAGCTGCTGAAAGAGCTTCATGCCATGGGGTTTGCACCTGGCGATCAGGGTGCGCATGCCGCCTTCTATCGAAGGCTCGAAGATGTTGAGGGTGGCGGCCGTGGACGCGTGGACCGATCCGGCCTCCAGGATCGAAAGCGCTGCGCCCCCCTTCGCGCGCTCCTCGTGATAGGCGATCAGCGCTTCATTCATGTTCCCCGCGCCAACCCCCACGGCGTGCGCCGGACGGAATATCCGGTTCTTGAGATGAACATTTCCGATGCTGATCGGAGTGTCGACATGGGTGAACGCCATCGGGGAAGCCTTTTATTTTCGTTCGCCTGTTTGCGCCTGCGCGGATTGACGCGCCTCGAGAAGCGCGGAACCTTCGGGGCCCCGCACGCCTCGCCGTCGTTGAAAATTAGCGGGCGCCTACATTATCCAGGCCGTTGATGAAGTCCCTTAGGAAGGGCGCGCAGTCATCGCCGGCGTATGTGCAATAATAGCTTCCATGACCGTCCCGTTCGACGACCTTGGCATCGGGCAACGCTTTCTTCGCCCGCTCATGCCAGAAGAAGACCAGATCGCGTCGCCCGACTATCAGAAGAATCGGGCAGGATGCTTTTCCCAGCACCTCTGGCATGTTGTGCTTGAAGACCGCTCGATAGCCCCAGTGCCAGTCAGTGCCTGCCCTCAGCGTGTCGATCAACTCGCGATGGTAAATTTCCGCGGGCACCGGGACGAACGGTTCGCTCGGCTCAACCGGAGGAGATGTGTCGCAGTCCGTCACGACGCGCGTCCAGGCCGTTATCGCCTGCGATCCTCGAATGTCCGGCGGATTGTCGTAGATAAAGGCACTGTTGCGCGCGCTTTCCTCCATGGTCGGGTAAGTGACGCCCGATAGCATGATGCTAGCGACGCGGTCGGGATGATCGGCCGCCAACTGCGCCGACACATTCGTACCGCCATGATGGCCGAAGCAGTGAAATCTGCCGATCCCTAGAGCGTCGATCGCCTCCGTCACGATTTGCGCCACATATTCATAGGACGGCTCGGTTGTCGGCGTGAAGCTCTGCCCATAGTGCGGAAGGTCGAAGGCATACATCGGACAAAAGCCATCGAGATGCGCCATGAGACTTTCGAAACATGCCGACGAGCTGGCCGTCATGTGGAAGAAAAGGATCGGAATTCCCTCCCCACCCTCGCAATATCTATAATGTATCTGACCGTCGCTGGTATCGACGTAAGCCTTCTTTATCGGCATTCTTGCCTCCTACTCTCAACTTGCCGTGCCTGCTTGGGCCTCTGGCCTATTATCCTGTTCTTGATCTCCGGATTGCCTGCCGCACAGGTCTATCAGCATGCGTGAACGGCGCAAAACTATCGCAACACTTCCTTTGCCCGAGCCCCGCCAAATGCCGCAAACCGATGGCCCAGGTAGCCGTTTCCTACGGCGGAGCTATTTATCCCGGGAGCGCGTCATCTCGTGGGAGGAATCATCGTCAAAAGAGCTCGTTCTCCGCTGGTCCGGCTATCGCTAGCATATACAAATTTGCCGCGAAATATGCCGAATGGCACATGAGCTCAGGTGAACTCCCGCGGCCACTGCTACCGCTTCGGCTGTGGTTGGGCTATGGACATGAATGGCGCGCGTTGGTTATTATCCATATAGTTACCTCTCAGAACCAGCATTCGCGGCTCATGAGGAAGGACCTCTGGATGGATGCGCACGGCGCAATTGTTGAGATCAATCGCGCAGCACGCGAGAAGCCGACGGCCCAGTTTCGCGAGGCTGCGCTCAACATCCTCCAAGGCAGGATTCGCTTCGACACCGCAAGCTGGTCGTCGATAGCCGCACCGGGTCGTGTGCCGCAAGATATGCAGCTGTGGGGCCAGAACAGCAGCATGATTGATGCATACCTGAAAGTGCGATCGAGCGACATCGTCAGCGTGCGCACGTGCAAGCAGGCGGGTGAGCCACAGCTGTTTAACTGGTCCAGTTCCGATGACCAACGGCAATTCTCGCCGAAATTCCTGACCTACTGCGAAGATAGCGGCTATCTGAACGTCCTGTCCGTCATGGTTAAGAGTTCGGCGTTCAGTTACACCAGTCTTTCTTTATCCAGGGAGGATATGAGACGGCCGTTCGATGAGGATGAGCGCGCGATCATGAAGTGGATCGTTCCGCATCTAATGCATGCTTGGGTCGCCAATTACGCGTTAAATCCGGCCAAACGCATAAATGATCTTGAACCATGTGACGCAACGGTGATGGTATGCTCCAGTTCCGGAAAGTTGCTGGGCGATGGATCGAGTTTCAAGAAGATACTTGCGGAAGAAATCCCTGGATGGGATCAGCAATATCTTCCGGTCGACATTCTCGAGGCCATAAAAAGGCATACAACATGGGAAAATCACCGCATCAAGGTATCTTCCAAACCCGTTGCTGACGTAAATATTATCGGTATCGTCCGTAAAAGCTCGACACCTCTTACTACCAGAGAACTAGAAATTTGTCGACGAGCGGCATCGGGGCTCACTCATAAGCAAATTGCATTCGAGCTACGTATTTCTCCCGGAACAGTGAAGAACCACTTATACCATTCCTATGCCAAGCTCGGCGTAAGCAACAAGGTGTCGCTCGTAAGGGTGTTAGGCAGCATCCTGTCGGGCTGACCATTGAGTAGTCCGATTGCATTGTTAGTGTCTCCGCCTTCTCCCGCCCATGTGGCCGCAGCTTAGCTTGAGCGCGACAGTTGTGATGGTACGGCATCTGGCGCGGTCGCAAGTGATCTGCCCCCACCGAGTGGACCGATTTGTTTGTTAGTGGATTAAGCCCATCGCCGCCATATCCGGACGGAGGTGGAGCGAAGCGGAACCGGAGGCCGGATATGGCGGTGTTGCCGTTTCCGGTGCCGGCGGTCGATAGCCCAGGCTGCTGTGCGGGCGGACGGTGTTGTAATGTCGCCGCCATGCCTCGATCAGCACCCTGGCCTCGGCGAGGCTGTAAAAGATTTCGCCGTTGAGCAGTTCGTCGCGAAGCGACCCGTTGAAGCTTTCGTTATAGCCATTCTCCCATGGTGATCCCGGCGTGATGTAGAGTGTCTTCACGCCGATCTGCCCCAGCCATTTCTGGACGGCAGTGGCGATAAATTCGCTGCCATTATCGGACCGTATATGCGCTGGCGGACCGCGCGATACGAACAGGTCGGCAAGCGCCGCCAGAACATCCTCGTGCTTGAGCTGCCGTGCAACGATGAGCGCCAGGCACTCCCTGCTGGCCTCGTCGATGATAGTCAGGATGCGGAACTTGCGGCCGTCATGCGTGCGCCCCTCGACGAAGTCGTAGGCCCACACGTGCCCCGGATACTCGGGCCGCAGGCGGATGCATGATCCATCGTTGAGCCACAAGCGTCCTCGTTTTGGCTGGCGTGGTGGCACCTTCAGACCCTCGCGTCGCCATATCCGCTCGACACGCTTATGGTTCACCGTCCAACCCGCATGGCACAGCAATGCCGTCACCCGGCGGTAGCCGTATCGACCATATTGCTTTGCCAATGCGATTATGTCCTCCGTGAGCGCCTGTTCGTCATCCGCCCCGCGTGGCGCTTTGCGCTGTGTCGATCGGTGCTGCCCCAGCACCCGGCATATCCGTCGCTCGGACACCGGAAGCGCTCGTTGTTGATGGCGGAGTAAAATGCCCCGGATCGGACATTTGAAAATTCCCCACTTCTTCTGATTGGCCCTTGTCCGGGGCGAGCCCCGGACAAGGGCCAAAG